>CAZGCX010000155.1:0-6209 GCA_964524585.1 uncultured Anaerolineaceae bacterium | reverse complement strand
GGGTAAGGGCGTGATCCGCTGCAACGACACCCCAAACTTCATCGGCAATCGCTTCTTCAGCATCGTGAATTCATTCACCCTGGACTACGCCTTCCGGCATGGATACTCGGTCGAAGAGGTCGACTCGCTGACCGGTCCGTTGATCGGTCATCCCAAGACCGCCACCTTCCGGTTGCTGGACCTGGTCGGGCTGGACGTGATGGGCGACGTTCGCAATCACCTGTATCCGGCGCTGGAAGGCGACCCGTTCCGGGAAGTGCTGGCCAGTGAGCGCACTCAATCCGTGGTAAGCGCCGCAATCGACCGCGGCTGGCTGGGACGCAAGAGTGGTCAGGGCTTCTACCAGCGGGTGGAGGGCGAGTCGGGCACCGAATTCTGGTGGTTGGACCCCGACCAGCTGGAGTACCTGCCGCCGGCCAAACCTCGCTTTGAGTCTGTCGGGAAGCACAAAGATGTGCCAGCAGTCGGCGACCGGCTCAAGCTGCTGGTGGGCGAGGACGATCGGGCCGCGCGCTTCATCTGGGACACCACCGCGTTTGGCTTCCGCTACGCAGCGACCCTGGTGCCTTCGGTGGCACCCGATCTCGTGTCAATCGACAAGGCGATGCGTTGGGGCTTCATGCACGAACTCGGCCCGTTCGAGGCGTGGGATGCGATGGGGGTCGCCGAAGCTGTCGAGCGCATCCAGGCGGAGGGGGAGACCGTACCCGAGTGGGTGAGGCAAATGCTGGCCGCTGGGCATGACTCGTTTTACCTCCGAGAGGGCGGGGATCCAGCTGCCTACTACGATCCGGTCACCCGCAGTTACCTCGAAATTCCAACCGACCCTGACGTGATCTCGATCAACCGCCTGAAAGCTACCGGCCACGAACTGGAAGCTAACGACAGTGCCAGTCTGATTGATATGGGCGAGGGGGTGCTGTTGCTCGAGTTTCACAGTCCGGCGGCCAATGCCCTGGACCCGGACGTCCTGACGCTGTCCGAGCGAGCAATCGAGACCCTGGGCGAGCCGCAATGGGCGGCGATGGTGGTCGGCAACCAAGGCAAACACTTCTGCGCCGGCGCCAACATCTTCAGCATGGCGGTGGCCGCACAGCAGGGTGATCTGGAACTGATCGACCAGGCCATCCGCCAGGCGCAGTCCCTGTTTCAGCGCATGCGGGCCAGCCCCAAACCAATCGTGGTCGCTCCGTTCAGCATGGCGCTGGCCGGCGGCGCAGAGGTGGTGCTGGCCGGGTCGCGGGTGGTCGCCGCTGCCGAGAGTTACATCGGCTTGATCGAGATGGGGGTTGGGTTGATCCCGGCCGGAACCGGCACCAAGGAGATGATGCGGCGGCTGTTGGGACCGGTGATGCAGACTGACCGGGCGGATGTGCTGCCCCATCTGCAGCGGCTGTTCGAACTGATCGCGCTGGCCAAGGTTTCGGAGAGTGCCGAGCAGGCCCGGCAAATGGGATTCCTGCGTGATTCGGACCGCATCGTGATGAACCAGGATCACCTGCTGGCGGAGGCCAAGCGAGAGGCGCTGGCGATGGTCGAGAGCGGCTATCGTCCGGAATTGACCGATGGGGTATGGGCGGCTGGCCGCGATGCGCTGGCCGACCTTAAGCTGATGGTGTGGAGCATGGTCGAGGGACGCTACGCCAGCGAGTACGACGGGGTACTGGCCGGCAAGCTGGCCGAAGTGTTGACCGGCGGTGAGCTCAGTCAGCCAGGGTGGGTACCGGATCAGTACGTGCTTGACCTGGAGCGTGAGGCCTTTGTGGCTCTGGCCTCGCAGCCAAAGACCCAGGAGCGAATGTGGCACATGCTCCAGCACCGCAAGCCGTTGCGGAACTAGCAGTGTCGCGGCGGAGAGGCACAGAGCCGAGGCAAACACGGAAGGCCTGCGCGATGAGCAACGGCCGGGAGAAAGCGGATGCGCATAGCCATAGAAAGGGCAGCCAACGGTGAGCGACAGCGTGATCGGCGAGGACACCACCCATGACTAGAGAAGCGGTGATTGTTGCAGCGGCGCGCACTGCGGTCGGCCGCGCCCTCAAGGGGTCGACGCGCAGCGTGCGGCCGGATGATCTGGCGGCGACCGTAATCCGGGAGTTGCTGCGGCGGACCGAGTCGGTCCTGGATCCGGCGCGGATCGACGACCTGGTCCTGGGTTGCGCCATGCCGGAGGGTGCGCAGGGGCTGAATGTGGCCCGACCGGTCGGCCTGATGGCCGGACTGCCGGTCGAGGTCCCGGCTCAGACCATCAATCGCTTCTGCTCCAGCGGCCTGCAGGCAATCGCCATCGGCGCCGAGCGGATCATGGCCAACGGGGCTGACATCGTGATCGCCGGCGGAGTCGAGTCGATGAGCGCGGTACCGATGATCGGGTACCACCTCAGCGTCAATCCGTGGCTGGTCGAGAATCGGCCAGAGGTGTACATGAGCATGGGCCTGACCGCGGAGCGGGTGGCAGAGGAATTCAGCATCGATCGGGAAGCGCAGGACGAATTCGCCTATCACAGCCATCGAAAGGCGGCCGAGGCGATCGATGACGGCCGATTCGACCAGCAGATCGTGCCCTACGAGTTCGAAGAGCTGTCCGTCGGTGACGACGGCCAGCAGATCCGGCAGCAGCGGGTGCTCGAACGCGACGAGCACCTGCGGCGAGGAACGACCATCGAAGGACTGGCCAAGCTGAAGCCGGTCTTCAAGCACGGTGGCACCGTGACCGCCGGGAATTCGTCGCCGCTGAGCGATGGGGCTTCGGCGGTGATCCTAATGGAGGCGGAGACCGCCTCCGAGCTGGGGCTGCAGCCGATGGCGCGGTTTGTGGGCTTCAAATCATGGGGGTTGGGCCGGTCAACGCGGTGCCCAGGGTGCTCGCCAGAACCGGCATCAAGCTCGACGATATCGAGCTGATCGAACTCAACGAGGCGTTCGCCTCGCAAGCGGTAGCAGTGATGCGAGAGCTGGAATTCGATCCGGAGATCGTCAACGTCAACGGAGGGGCGATCGCGTTGGGGCATCCCTTGGGCTGCACCGGGGCGAAGTTGACGACCCAAATCCTGTACGAAATGCGTCGCCGTGGCTCGCGCTACGGTATGGTGACGATGTGCATCGGCGGGGGGATGGGCGCCGCCGGCATCCTTGAGAATCTGAACTGAGGAGCATGATGTCTGAACAACTGACCGTCCAAGATCTCATGGAACGCATGCCAAAGGCGTTCCTCCCCGAGAAGGCGGGTGATCTGGCCGCCGACATCCAGTTCCATTTCGAAGGCAAGGACGGCGGGGATTGGGTCGCCCGCATTCACGACGGAGCGTGCACCACCGAACAGGGTTCGATTGAGAATGCCCGATTGACGCTGACGACGCAGGGGGCGGACTACCTCAAATTGATTTCTGGTGAGTTGAATCCGATGGCGGCCTTCGCTCAGGGCAAAATCAAGCTCAAAGGCGATCTCAGCCTGGCGTTGAAGTTGATGGACTATTTCAAGCTGAGCTGATCGGCAAGTTCTCGGCGGACGCTGACCACTCCGAGGGTTGTGCGTGTTCTATCCGGATCCTTCGCTCAAGACCAGACGCGTTCGATGCGGGATGTACTGATCTGGATTCAGATCCAAAGCCTGAAGCACTTCGTCCGCCCTCCCGACCGCGCCGCTACGGGCCACCAACCGCATCCATATGCGGGTGTCGGGGCGCAGCTCCAAGGCCTCGATGAGCGGTCGAAGGTCGTAGCCCTTCCCGCGTCGCTCGCGCATGAGTTGGGGCATCGTCAATAGCTGGGCAACCCGAGGCTCCAACCCAGCGGTGTCCTCCGGCCGTAGCGGCACTTCGAATTCAGCCGATTGGATGAGCTTCTGTAACTTGGGCTGCTGCCCGTCGATCTGCTTTGCCTCTTCGACCATCAACCCTGGTGGGGCGGCAGTTTGCAGCCGCCGGACCAACTCCGCTGGCTCCAATTCGTCCGTCAGCCAGGCATCGAGCAGATCGGCCTGCGAGGTGCATCCGAGAGGCAGCGCTAAACCAATGTTGATGCGCGGCCGCGGCTTGAACCCGGCGCTGTAGACCAACTGGATGGCGGCCCGCCTGAAGGTGCGTTCCCAGGCCCGCTGCAGATCAAGGTGCCCAATGAATCGCAGATCGCCGTGCTCACCGAACACGATGCGATAGCGGGTTTCAGGCATGGTTGGGTGGACCTGTGCTCAGGCTGGGTCCGATGCCCCGGGCCCGGAGCCCAGGCTGAGTATGCAGCATTGGGTCAACAGGTGGTGCGCATTCTGAGCGGAGCAGTCGCCTTGACGATCCGGCGTGATCCGCCGCCTCAAGCCGGTTCGAGCGGGACCTGTACCAACTGCCTGCGTCGACTGGGAGAGCGAACTTCCGGGCACTCCCACACTTCGCCGGGGTGCTGCCGGCGGAGTTCGGCGAATTTCGGCAGGATGCCGCAGGCGAAACATCGCTCTCGGCAGTCCACCCGGGTTTGACCCTTCAAGCTCCAGAGATAGTCCTCGGTCAGAAACCGCTTCTGGACCGCGGCGTCGATATGATCCCAGGGCAGGGTCTCATCGATCGGGCGCTCTCGGTGGGTGTAGAACGCCGGATCCAGCCCGACATACTCGAACGCATCCATCCAGGCCTGGTAATTGAAGTGCTCCCCCCAGCCATCGAATTTGGCGCCCCGGCGCCAGGCGTGGAAGATAACTTGACCCATGCGGCGGTCACCGCGTGAGAGCCAGGATTCCAGCATCGTTTCGAGCGGTTCGGTCCAATTCAGCTTCAGTCCTGGACCGCGCAGCTCACTCTTGAGCAGACGTTGTTTGGCGCGGATCTGCTCCAACGAGTCACACGGCACCCACTGGAACGGAGTGTGTGGTTTGGGCACAAAGGTGCTGACTCCGGCAGTGACTCTGGCCCGCCGGCCAACTTCCTCCCGCCCAATCGCCAGCACCTGCTTGCACAGGTCGGCGATGGCCTGCACGTCGTCCAGGGTCTCCAGCGGGTGTCCGATCATGAAGTAGAGCTTGACGGTGTGCCAGCCGCGCTGGTAGATCGCCCGTGTCGTTTCGAGCAACTGCTCGGTGGTCACCGGCTTGTTGATGATTTCGCGCATCCGCTCGGTGGCTGCCTCGGGCGCCAGCGTGAAGCCCGAGCGGCGTGAGCTGTCTTTGAGCAGGTCCATCAGCTCCACCGAGAAGGTCTCGATGCGTAGCGAAGGCAGGCCGATATTCAGGTTCCGTCCGGCGAAACGCTCGCCCACCTGCTGCACCAGCTCCAGTACCTGGTCGTAGTCGGAAGAGGAGAGCGACAGCAGTCCGATTTCCTCGAAACCGGTCTGCTCCAATCCGCGGGCAATCGCCTCCACCACCTCCGCAACCGGGCGTTCACGGACCGGCCGGGTGATCATGCCGGCCTGGCAGAAGCGGCAGCCACGGGTGCAGCCGCGCATGATCTCAATGGAGAATCGATTGAAGGTGGTGTCGATCAGCGGCACCAACATCTTGGTGACGGGCGGAGGCAGCCTGGGGACGATTCGTTTGATTACCGGAAGCTGGGCCTCGGGAGCCACGGAATCGACCCGTTCTACCGATCCGTCCGGTCGGTAGCTGACCGCATATAGCGAGGGCACATACACTCCCCACAACTTGGCCAGCTGTCGGTGGAGCGATGACCGTGGCGCGCCGCTCGCCTTCCACTGGCGCACGCAGTCGACAATCTCCAGGATAGCGTCCTCGCCCTCACCGATCAAGAACGCGTCAATGTAGTCGGCCATGGGCTCCGGGTTGAAGGTGGAGTGGCCGCCGGCGATCACCACCGGATCCTGTTCGTTTCGCTCGCTGGTGAAGAGCGGAATACCCGCCAGATCGAGTAAGTTGAGGGTGTTGGTGTAGAGGTTTTCGTAGGGCAGCGAAATGCCCAACAGGTCGAAATCGCTGATCGGCCGCTTGGACTCAAGTGAGAACAGCGGGAGCTGGTCGCCTCGCATGGCGACTTCCATGTCGGTCCAGGGCAAATAGACCCGCTCCGCCAGTAGCCCGGGATCGGCGTTGAGAATGTCGTAGAGGATAGCCAGGCCCAGGTTGGACATCCCGAGCTCGTACAGATCGGGGAAGGCCAGTGCGACGCGAATTGGGATCGCCTCCCAATCCTTAACCACCTGGTTCACTTCGCCCCCGGTGTACCGCCCGGGCTTCTGAACCGTGGTCAAGTTGCGGTCCAGCCACT
>CAZGCX010000154.1:0-6333 GCA_964524585.1 uncultured Anaerolineaceae bacterium | reverse complement strand
CAGCGATCGCCACCGGGATCAGAATCAGGACGTACACGATCGTCCCAACCACCGAGGAGAGTTGCTGCTCCCCGAGCGCCCCGCTTACTCCAGAGCGCTCGCCCAGACGGTCAAGCCCGGCGCCGGCTAGCAAGTTGGTCGTGACCTGACGCGCAATGCGCGCGCCGACCCAGCCCAGCAGCGAGATCACGATCGCCCCCAGGATGCTGGGCAGCGCGCCCAGGATCTCGTTGACCACGCTTTGAACCGGTTCCAACAACCCCTCAACCTGAAGCGCGCCGAGAATGGCGGGCAGGAACAGCAGGAACACCAGCCAGTACAAGACGTTGGAGAGCATAGCGCCCACCGAGGTCTTCTCTGGGGTCTCAACTTCTGCCTGTCGAGTCAGCCACTCGTCCAGCCTGGCAGTTTGTAAGGCCCGGTTGACGATGTAGCGAAGGGCACTGGCGACGATCCAGGCCACCAGCAGCAATGCGGCCGCGGCCAGCGCCTGCGGCAAGAAGCCCAAGATCTGATCTAGCACGTCCTGGAACGGCTGAGCCGCCACTCCGAGCTGGAAGCGGTCGAGGATGATGACCACTACAAACAGCAGGATCACGTAGTAGACGATGCGCGATATCCAAACCGTCAGGTTGATAGCGCCACTCTCGTCCGGACCTCCAAACCATCCGGCCAGTCGGCGATCGAGCCCGGTTCGGTGCAGCGCGCCACGTGTCAGCGCACGGCCGAGCAAGGCCGCCAACCAGCCGACGATAAGGATGCCTAGCGCGATCAAAACGTCGGGCAGAAAGGTTCCCAACGTATCGATCGTCTCCTGTAGAAACTCCGGCATGTATTCCTCCCTTTCGATTATGTGATTCGACGGTGCCCCACTCGAGCACGGGGCCTCACCTGCTACAACACCTCCGACCGCAGAAAGTATCAGGCGGAATTTTCTGCCCCTGTATAATCCGCGCTGTGTCCAGGCCGTATTCCGCAGATCAGACACTGATCGCACGCGGCGCCGGAGTGGTAATGGCCGGCTTCGTGCTGTCCAATTTGGTCGGCCTGATCAATCGAGTGATGTACACCGGCGCCTTTGGCGCGACCGCCGAGCTGGACGCGTTTTTTGCTGCTAACCAGGTCCCCACAATCCTTTTCAACTTGATGGCCGGTGGGGCGCTGGCTTCGGCCTTCCTGCCCACCTTCGCCGGTCTGCTGACCGGCGGAGATCGCAGTCGGGCCTGGAACGTGGCATCGGCGATCGGGAATCTGGTGTTCCTCACGCTTTCGATCGGGGCCGGGTTGGTGTGGCTGGCCGCGCCGTGGATCGTGCCCAATGTGCTGGCCCCCGGCTATCAGGATCCGGCACAAATCGCGCTGACCGTCAGCCTGCTGCGCATACAACTGGCGGCGGCGGTGATTTTCGGGATCAGCGGCTTGCTGATGGCGATCCTGAATGCCCATCGCCACTTTCTGCTGCCCGGGTTGGCTCCCACGCTGCATTGGCTGGGCTGGATCGTCGGGACCCTGCTGTTGGTGCCGCGCATCGGCATCCGGGGCCTGGCCTGGGGCGTGGTGCTTGGGGCGGCGCTGCACCTGTTCATTCAATTGCCTGGACTGCGTGGCCTGGAGGCGGGCTACCGGCCGAGCCTCGGCCTGAGTGATCCGGAAGTACGTCAGGTCGGCCGATTGATGTTGCCGCGCCTGTTTGGCGTGGCGGTAGTGCAGTTGAATTTCCTGGTCAACATCATTCTGGCCTCCGGAATGCGGGAGGGGAGCCTTACCGGGCTGAACCTGGGGTTCGCCATCATGCTGATGCCGCAGGTGGTGATCGCACAGGCGCTGGCCATCGCTGCCTTGCCAACCTTCTCGGTCCAGGCCGCCCAGGGCCGCTGGCAAGAGCTGAGCCGCTCGTTGGCCAGCACTCTCAGTGCAGCGATTTTCTTATCCTTGCCAGCCAGCATTGGCCTGATCCTGCTTCGCCGTCCGATCGTTTCGCTGTTGTTTGAACGTGGCCAGTTCGGCGCGGAATCTACCGAACTGGTGGCTTGGGCATTGCTGTGGTACGCAGCCGGTTTGGTCGGTCACGCCCTGGTGGAGATCGCCTCGCGCGCATTCTATGCCTTGAAAGACACCCGCACGCCAGTGTTGATCGGCGCGGCCGCCATGACGGCCAACGTGCTGCTCAGCCTGCTGTTTTCGAACCTGTTCTCCAAACTGGGATGGGCACCGCACGGCGGATTGGCACTGGCCAACAGTTTGGCGACCGGGTTGGAAGGAGTGGCGCTGTTGTGGCTGCTAAGGGCGCGAGTCGATTTTGGCCGCCTGAAGACGGGGCTGTTGCCAAGCGTGGCAGCGGGCGGCTTGCTGGTGGTGTTCCTTTACTTCTGGAGGATGCAAGCCAGCGGGCTACCGGTCTGGCTGGTTGGGTTGGGGGGAGTGGGGCTAGGGGCGGCGATCTACTGGCTGGTGGCGCTGGTGCTTAAAGCCCCCGATGCGCTGGACCTGCCCCGGGCCTGGATTCTACGGCGGCCCGAACCGGCGGCCGAAGTCCGCCCCGAATGAGCTTCACGAACTTCAGACGGAACCAGCTACGCCGGCCACAGTGTGATGACCGCTTGGGCGATGACCAGGCCCAGCACAACACCACTGACCGCCTCTGCCGGTGAGTGCCCGAGGACCTCACGCAAGCGTTCCGGGCGAAGCGAGTGTCCTTCCAGCAAGTCCCGCACCAATTGATTGATGACCACTGCTTGCTGACCGGCTTGCCGGCGGATCCCGGTGGCATCGTAGATCACAATCAGGGCCAGCGCGGCCGAAAGGGCGAAAATCGCCGAGTCGTACCCAACGGTCAGACCGACGGCGTGCGCGGTGGCCGTGATCAGCGCCGAGTGCGACGAAGGCATGCCGCCCGCCCGCAGCAACAGCGACCAATCCCATTGGCGGTGCCGCGCATATTCGAGCGGGGGCTTGATGATCTGGGCCAGCGACCAGGCCAGCAGCGCGGCCACCAGCACCTGGTTCCCGAAAACAGTCACTCGTCCGATTCCGGTTCGAAGTCGGTCTCGATGAACCCTCCGCCTTGTTCCTGCGATAGCTGCTTCAGTTTCAACTCTGCGCTCTCCAGCAATTCGCTGCAGCGGGCGGCCAGGGCTTGACCCCGTTCAAACCGAGCCAGGCTCTCCTCCAGCGGAAGGTCGCCCTGCTCTAGTTCGGCCACCAGCTCAGCCAGCTGCTCGAATGCCCGCTCAAATGGCAGCTCCGAGACCGGCTGCGCTTGCCCATAGGCACCCGACGCCTGGAGCAGCTCCGCGACCGGTTCGACGGCTGCATCAGGCTTGGGGCCGCTCTTCGCTTTCGGCTGTGGCTTGGCCTTAGCCATGGGAATGTCTCGAGCTCATCATGCGGGTTGCTCCCTGTCTGAAGCCCGGGCCGAGAAACTGCCATCGCTGACCCGGACACTCAATCCATCTCCTGGTTTGACCTGCTTCACCGAGCGCACCACCCGATCGTCTGCAGCCCGTCTCACTACCGCATACCCCCGCGCCAGCACAGTTTGGGGACCGACCGCGCCGAGGGTCTGCGTCAACCCGGCAACTGCCGACCTGCGCAGTGCCAGGAGGTGCCGGGCGCTGGACGTTGCGCGCCGCAACAGTTCATCCACCCGCTGCCGGGCATTGTTCACCTGCGCCCGTGGCGAAGCCAACGCCAACGCGGCCTGCTGGGCACTCAACTCGGCTCGCAGCTGACGGCTGCTTTCGCGCCAGATCCGGCGAAGCTGACCGCGAAAACCCTCGACGGCCAGCATGAGCTCAGCTCGATCGGGGGTGGCCAGCTCAGCCGCAGCGGAGGGAGTTGGCGCCCGCAGGTCGGCCGCAAAGTCAGACAGCAATACGTCGGTCTCGTGTCCGATGCCGCTCACGACCGGCGCCGACGACCCGGCGACCTCCCGCACCACCGTCTCGGAATTGAAGGCCCATAGATCCTCCATCGATCCCCCACCGCGCACCAGTAGGACCAGATCTGGCCGGCTGTGCTGATTCAAGTCCCGCAGGGCCTGCGCGATCTGCTCCGGAGCGCCCTCGCCCTGAACCGGGGTCGGCGAAAGGATGACTTCCAGCTGTGGGTAGCGGCGCTGCAGCACGTTCAGGACGTCGCGCAGCGCGGCTCCGGTGGGAGAAGTGACCACACCGATCCGCCTGGGCCATTTCGGCAGCGGCCGCTTGCGTTCCGGGTCAAACAGCCCTTCGGCTTCCAGCTGCTGCTTGAGCTGCAGGAACTGGCGATAAAGCTGGCCCTCGCCGGCATAACGCAGTTCATCGGCATACAGCTGGTATTGACCGCCGGCTTCATATACGCTGATTCGGCCGTGCACTTCCAGTGCTTCGCCGTCCTGCGGCAGCCGGGCCTGGCGAGCCAGCTCCGTGCGCCACATGACGCAGCGAATGGTAGCCGCCGCGTCGCGCAGGCTGAAGTACAGGTGACCGGAGGCCGGTGCGGAGAGATTGGTGGCCTCCCCCGACACCCAGACATCGCCCATGCGATAGTCGCTTTCGATCAATTGCCGAACGTGATGATTGAGCTCACTCGGCGACCAGATGCGGCTCTCGATCCCGAATACTGAAAGCTGGCTCACGCCGCGAAGCATACTCGGCGGTTAGGGGAGTGTCAACGCCACCGCTCGCCAGGCCGACTGCGGGCCGGGCGACGCGAATCTGGGCCGTATGGTGCGCGCCGGTATAATGCGCCCGTTCGTTGGACACACTGGTATGGATGAACCGCTGGAAGCCCAGGTGGGGGCGGCGCTGAGCAAACATGGCTGGACGCTGGCGCTGGGAGAATCGTGCACTGGAGGTCTGGTCGCACACCGCATCACAGAGGTCGCCGGATCATCCGAGTATTTCGTGGGCGGCGTAGTCGCATACTCCAACCCGATCAAGATGGCCATGCTGCAGGTCAGCCAAGAGACCTTAGATCGGCTGGGGGCGGTCAGCGAACAAACGGCCCGAGAGATGGCCCGCGGCGCTCGATCGGCATTGGGCGCGGATGTCGGTCTCTCAGTCACAGGAATCGCCGGCCCCGGCGGGGGATCGCCGGACAAGCCGACCGGCCTGACCTTCGTGGCAGTCGCCACACCTGCCTGGGAAACTGTCGAACGGCACGTCTGGCAGGGAGACCGGCACGAAAACAAGTCGGCCTCTGCCGAAGCGGCGTTGGCGCTGCTGTTGAAAGCGCTGCGATGAGGCGCGGCAGCGAACCGTCCTGCCCCACGCCGAACGCCCGCCGGAATCGGCGATGAACGATCAGCCTGCTGAACCGCCGGTCCAGGTCGAAGCCCGGGTCGACTCCGACGGTCCGCCTCAGCCGTTGGCCTTTCGCTGGCGCGGCCGTCGATTGCGGATCTACTCAGTGGGCCGCACCTGGCAGGAAGCTGGGGAACATCACTACCTGGTTATGGTGCCAGGCGACCAGGTCTACCAGCTGGCGTTCGGGATCGGAACTGGCGCCTGGCGAATGGTGCGGGAACCGGACGACTTCGGTCCACCTGGAGCAAACCGCTCGGCCTGATCGGTTGAGGGTGGCGGGGCTGGACACCGCTGGTTGCTAGCTCAGATCGTCGCGCAGTCCCGCAGAGACTGCGCTCCTCATTCGAGGCTAACTAAGGTAGTCGCGCAGACCCACGGGGGCTTTCTTTGCCTATCGAGGCTAGCTCAAATAGTCACGCAGCTGCCGCGAACGGCGCGGATGCCGCAATCGGCGCAGCGCCTTGCCCTCGATCTGGCGGATGCGTTCGCGAGTCAGGCCGAATTTCTGCCCCACCTCTTCCAGCGTGTAGGAACGGCCGTTGTGCAGGCCAAAGCGCAGCCGCAGGATACGCGCCTCACGCGGACTGAGAGTGGTCAACACCTCTTCGATTTTGTCTCGCAACAGGTTCTGATAAGCACTCTGAGTAGGGGTGGGTGTGCTCTCATCCTCGACGAACGAGCCGAGTTCCGAGTCCTCTTCCTCGCCCACCGGCGTTTCCAGGGAGAGCGGTCGCCACGACACCCGCATCATCCACTGCACCTTGCGGGGGTCAAGTTCCATCTCTTCGGCGATTTCCTCCGGGGTCGGCTTGCGCCCCAGAGTCTGCTCGAGCTGGCGCGCCACCTTGTACAGCCGGCGGATGCGGTCGGACATGTGGACCGGAACTCGGATGGTCCGACCCTGGTCGGCGATCGAGCGGGTGATGGTCTGACGGATCCACCAGGTGGCGTAGGTGCTAAAGCGAAAGCCTCGCTGGTAGTCGAACTTCTCTACCGCTTTCATCAGGCCCAGGTTGCCTTCTTGGATCAGGTCCAGGAACGGCAC
>CAZGCX010000153.1:0-6383 GCA_964524585.1 uncultured Anaerolineaceae bacterium | reverse complement strand
CCAGCTGACGAATTCAGGAGGGGAATACTCAGCAGCGGTCAAGATCGAGTCACAGTCTCGCTAGGGAAGTGTCTGTAGGAACTTCCAGATCGCCCCCAACTCATCGTCGGTCATGTTGCCCACCCGCTTCCACGGCATCAGTTGCGGATTGAGATCGACACCCTTGGGCGTCGTACCGGAGCGCACCGTCTCGATGAACTGTTCCTGGGTCCACTCCGCCAGGTCGCCGGTCTGGGTGAGGTCGAGGCCAGCCCCGGCAGAAGGACCGCCCTTGAGATCGGGCCCATGGCATATGGTACAGGCGGTCGCCAGATATTGGCCGTACTCTGCCGAGACTCCGGGTTCCGGCGCGGCGGGTCGGGCTGCAGAATGCTCGATCGTTTCGGCCGGGATCAGTGATGGGTCGGTCAGCAAAGTCAGATAGGTCAACAACCCGAGTTGCCGCGCCGGCAGCTCATTGTTGATCGGCGGCAGGCTCTTCAGGTAGGCAATGATCGCGCCCAAATCGCGGTCGCCAATGTGGTAGTAAGAGTTGGAGGGCATCACGATCAACGGGTATCCATCCGGATCGAGTCCGTGGCGAATCGCCCGGACCCAATCGGTATCGGTGAATTCGCCGCCAACGCCGCCCGCCCCAGCGGTGAGGTTCTTGGCCGACACGTGCCCGCTGAACGGGTCGTCGAAGTACAGTTCGCCCCCCAAATCCTCGCCGTGGCACTCCTGACAGAAGAAGACCGTACTGACCAGGTGCTCGCCGCGCTCGATCGAGGCCGGATCATTTGGGACATCGACCACCTCGACCGCGATCGGGTAGTTGGTTTCCAATCGCTTCTCGACATCGCTGCGCAGCACCGTTGCGCTCAGCACCAGAAGCGAAAGGACGGCTACCGCCAAGATAAGCAGGTAGCGCAGCACCCTGGGCACGCGGCTACGCTTCTGCCCCGCCGGCGACCGATCCCGCTGCCGATACTCTACGCAGCAATTGCTCGCCGGCCTTCCTGGCGTGAAGATAGGTAATAAAGGTCAGGATCGAGGCATTGAGCGGGTGGAAGGCTGCCACCACCGGGGCGCTGTCCTTAAGCGTCGGCAGCGAGGTCTGCACCACATGCAGCACCACGATCGCGACCAGCCACGGGGTCAACCGTCGTGGGATGCGCACCAACAACGCCAGGATGATCATCAGCAGTATCGGCAGCTCCGAGTACCAACCGAATGCCATGTGGGTTTCCCAGAGCGTGTTGCGGACGAACAGTGCCGTTCCGGCCACAAAGATGGTCGCCAGCAGTGAAACAACCGTCAACCAGGCCACGCCCACGTAGATTGAACTTAATGCCTTTCGCATCGGATTCCTCCATTGATGTAGGAGGCCCCTGCTTCGAGGGACCTCTAGATTCTAAACCGCTAACTGCCGCCGTCCGCGCAAGCTAGAACGGCTTGAACAGCATCAAGGCCACGATCACCGCTGTAGTGCCCAGTCCGATGGCGGCCAGTCTCGCCGGCTGCAGGTCAGCCTGGACCCGGTAGATCTCTTCGGCCGGTGCTTGCGGCAGAGCAGGCTGGTCTTTGTTGCCCTCGAAGTACGGTATCCCCAGCACCTTGCGCAGCCGGTGGTACTGTGCCCGGCTGGCCCAGCCCATGTAGCCGCTCATCAGGATCAAAATCGCCAGCGAGGTCCAGATCCAACCCTGTCCCCACCAACGGCCCATGATCCCGGCAGCGATTCCGCTGATCAGCAACAGCAAGAAAGTGAGCGCAAACATTGGCCAGCTATAGCTCGAGACGTCGAGCAGGGTCATCATGCGCTCCGAGCTGCGTTCTTTCTTGAGCAGCAGCGACATGGCGGTCGCGCCGCCGTGGGCCAACATGAAGCTCATTGCGGCGAAGACGTGCAGGTAGACTACCCACTTGTACATAGATCGCTCCGATCAGAACGGTTGGAACATCATCAGCCAGAGGATCAAGCCCAAGCCCAGCACCCCCAGCACGGTCAACATCATCGGACGGCCGGTAGCAAGGTATTCGGCCAGCTCCTCGGGAGATGCCGGGATGCCGCCGCGGTCGTATTTTTTCATCGGCGGCTTGTGGCCTTCCGGATCAAGTGCATGCCACGCTCGATCAAGGTAGTTTCGTCCGAATCCCGACATCGCGAACGAGAGCACCACAAATCCCCCCAGCGAAGCCCACATCCAGCCTGCACTCCAGTGGCGTCCCATGAAGCCCATGATGATGCCGCTCAGCAGCATCACGACCACCGGATAGCCCCACCAGCTGCTGGATCGGTCGCGCAGCTCCAACAGCGCCTGAACGCGCTGCGGTTCATGCTCGCGCTTGAGCGCAAACATCACGCTGGCCGTCGCTCCGTGGAACAGCAAAAAAGCCAGCGCACCCGCTACGTGCAAGTACAACAAGAACTTGTACACCGCGATCTCCTATCGGCGGGCCCACCCTACGACAGGGACGTTCCGGAAACGTTACGGCGATAATCGCGTGTCGGATCCCGTTGCGCAGTAGATGTAGAATCGGCCGACGACATGCAACTGAAGCTCCAACTGCTTGGTCCGCCGCTGGTGCAGGTGGGCGGGCACTCGCTCGAGGTTGACACCCGCAAAGCGACCGCTTTGCTGATCTATCTGGCAGTCACCGGCGAGGTTCAGCGCCGTGAATCGCTCGCCGTCCTATTCTGGCCGGAAAGTGACGCCGCCCACGCCAAGGCCGCACTTCGCCGGACGCTGTCGGCGCTGCGCAAGGCACTGGCGAACCAGTGGCTGAACTCCGATCGCGAGGTCGTTTCGCTTCAGGCCGACTGGTTGGATTGCACGTTGTTCGCCGAGCTCGTTGCAGCGACCCGCACCCACGGCCATCCCTCCGACCACGGTTGCGATCTTTGCATCGAGCCGCTCACCCAAGCCGCCCAACTCTACCGCGGGAACTTCCTGGAGGGGTTCACGTTGCCAGATAGCCCGGACTTCGACGATTGGCAGTACTTCCACCAGCTCGCCTACCAGCGTCAGCTGTCTGAGGCGCTGCAGCGGCTGTCGACAGCGCACCAGGCCCGAGGTGAATTCGGGCTGGCAGACGAGTATGCCAATCGCCTGCTCAGCCTGGATCCGCTGAACGAGGCCGCTCATCGGATGTTGATGTCAGTCTACGCTCGGTCTGGCCGCCGCCAGCTGGCGCTCCGTCAGTATCAAGAGTGCGTGCGGGTGCTCCAGGAGGAGCTCGGCGCGCCTCCACTGGACGAAACGGTCGATCTCAATGAGCGAATCAAAGCCGGAGAACTGGAAGCCATCGGTCGGGGAGCGGCCGATGGCCTGGTGTCCAGTGGGCGATCGGCCGAAGTAACCAGCGTTGCAACGCTGACAGGCGGCGGCGGTTGGGTGGCGGAGGGGGGCGAGCTGCCGCTAATCGGTCGGGAACGCGAGCTGGCAGAGCTGCAAGCCTGGTACGAGGCGGTCGAGGGCGCTCCCCGGGTGTTGTTCGTGGAAGGTGAGCTCGGGGTCGGCAAGTCCCGGCTAGCGCTCGAGTTCATCCAGTCCCTGCCGGGGAACCGGGTGCGCACGCTTCAGGCGCGCTGCTATCCAGACGAGGCAACCTATGCCTACCGTCCGTGGGTTGACGCCTTGCGCACCGGCCTCAAGTCAGCTGAAGCGGATGCCCGGTTGGGCGCACTTCCGAGCATTTGGCTTTCAGAGGCAGTGCGGCTGCTGCCCGAACTGGAGCAGCGCTTCCCGTTGGCGCAGGAGCCGACTCAAGCGAGTACCAGCACCAGTGGGCAGGACCGTTTTCTGGAGTCTCTGGCGCAGATCGCGGCTGCCCTGCTGGATGGCCCACAGCCTGGCCTGATCATCCTGGACGATCTGCACTGGGCGGACGAGGCCTCGCTGGACCTGCTGACCTACCTGATGCGGCACGGTTCAGAAATGCAGGCGCTGGTGGTCGTGGGTTGGCGAACCGAGGGATTGGTCGGCGAGCAGCAACTTCGAACCGTTATGGGACGCCTCCCGCAGCGACGGACAGGTTCAATTCACCTGGAGCGCCTCAACCGGGAGCAAGTCAGCGAACTGGCGTCGCGGACCGGGCTGGCAGAGTCAGTGTCGGCGGAGGCCCTGTACCGAGAGACTGAAGGCCTCCCCTTCTTCGTGTCAGAGTACATTCGAACGGTGCAGTCGATGGATAGCGAGTCGGAGTGGGGGATTCCGCCATCGATTCGACAGGCGATCGAAAGCCGCCTGAACGCCCTGAGTGGGACCGGTAAGCAGCTCTTGAGCACTGCAGCAGTTCTCGGGCGGTCATTCGAGTTTGAAACGCTGTGCATGGTCAGCGGACGTAGCCAGGAAGAGACCGTCGCCGGGATCGAGGAGCTGATCGGCGCCGGGTCGATTCGTGAATTCCAGTCCAGTTCACCCTCGCTCGGCCCTTCCTACGACTTCGCGCACGAGAAGCTGCGAGAGGTAGCGTTGGAGACCACCACCCAAGCTCGCCAACGGCTGCTGCATGCTCGAGCGGCCGAGGCGCTCGCCCGGCTGCAAGGAAATCGCCAGACCGGGATGCTGGCGGCACGCATGGCGCATCACCTGCTGCGAGCTGGCGACGAACCTGCGGCGGCCCAAAAGTACTTGGAGGCCGCCGAGCATGCTCGATCGGTGTATGCCAACGAGCAGGCACTGGCCCACTATCGGAGCGCATTGGCGCTGGGCCTGGCCGATCAGTCTGGCCTGCACGTGGCAATCGGCGACATGCTGACCCTGACGGGACGCTACCAGGAGGCGGTCCAAAACTTCGAAGCGGCGATGGCTCTGCGACCGGACCAAGCCACGGCCGGTGTTGAGAACAAGCTGGGGCTGGTGTACGCGCGATGGGGACGCTGGGATCGCGCTCAGACCCACCTGGCGGCGGCGGCCGAGGCGGCAGCGACCGCCGCCGAACAGGCCCGCATCTTCGCCGATTGGAGCCTCAATGCGCATCGGCAGGGCCAGCAAGAGCAGGCGCGCCAACTGATCGAGCGCGCACTAGAGCAGGCCCAGGCGGCGGACGATCCCCGCGCACTGGCACAGGTCCACAACATCCTGGGCATCCTAGCCCGTGCCCTGGGGGACGCGGTGTCCGCCCGTGAGCAGCTTCAGCACAGTCTGAAATACGCCGGCAAGCTTTCCGATCTCAACATGCGCTCCGCGGCGCTGAACAATCTGGCGCTGGCGCTGGCGCAGGACGGACAGCTGGAGGCAGCGCTGGAAGCCGCGCGAGAGGCGCTCGAAATCTGCCAGTCGCTGGGCGACCGGCACCGGGCGGCGGCATTGCACAGCAACCTAGCCGATCTGCTGCATCAGACCGGCGACGAGCAGCAGGCCCGGCGGCACCTCACCCAATCGGCCGAATTGTTTGCGGCGGTCGGTGTCGAAAGCGGGGGATTCGAGCCGGAGATCTGGAAGCTCGTGGAGTGGTGAGCGGCCGGCTCAACCGGTCCCTTGGGCGTACGGAGGACCGCCGAGGCTAAGACGGAATCCGATGCTTCTCGGGCCGGCTGCCACTCGATCAGCGCCCCAGCCGAGGTCCGGACGGAATCCGCTGAAGTTCAGCCCGGCTGCCACTCAATCAGTGCACCGGCCACCCAGGTGGGCGGGGGCGATTGATACAGGTCGGTGGCGTCAGTCACCGCGATGTCCAGGATCTTGCCGGTCATCGGGCCACGCAGATAGGTGAAGACCTGGCCGGCGTCCCTCGCATCGCTTTTGGCTTCCACGCAGTGCTGGTTGTAGCCCCAGTAATCCCGCTCTTCGAGCAGTGTGATTCCTTCCCGGATGCGTTGGCCGGCCAGCTCCAGCCCGCCCTGTTCCGGGTGGAGCGCCTCCTCTGGGGGGTCACCGTAGCCGATACCGTGGTGGAACGAGTCAGCGGTTGAAACCATTGCCGCGTCCGCGGCCAGTTCGGCGAGCTGCTCGATGCCGGGCAGCTGCTCCGGATGACCGCCGGCCAGGTAGGGATAGCGCTCGATGACCTCGGGACCGCTGATGCCTCTGCGCTGGGTCTCGGCCTTCCAAAAGTGCCGGAAACTATATAGGGCGTGGTCTCCAAGCCACTCACTGCGCCCGGTGATACCCGGCCCCTGGATTCCCCAATACGGGTAGTCACCGGGATTGCCGCCGGCCGCTACCGCCACGCGCGCCGCCTCCATCGCCTCGGTAAAGGCATGCAGCACGCTGATCACGATCACGCGCTCTGCGCCGCAGTCCAGGCAGGCCCGCACCGCAGCTGCGATCTGATGTCCGCAGTCTGCCACTCCGGCGTGCGGGAACACGATCACCCCTCCCGCGGATAGCGTGCCGGAGAGATCCCACTGCCGGGCGCGCTCCGACGTGAGGGGCCGCCGGCCCGCGGGCTGGAAG
>CAZGCX010000152.1:0-6398 GCA_964524585.1 uncultured Anaerolineaceae bacterium | reverse complement strand
ACCCTGTGCCGGACGGAGACACCGGGACCAATATGATGCTCACCATGCAATCTGCCCGGCAAGAAGTCCGGAACATCGACGAACGCTCAATCGGCAAAGCGCTGCAGGCGCTGGCCCAAGGCGCACTGATGGGCGCCCGAGGCAACTCAGGCGTCATCCTGTCCCAATTGTGGCGTGGGTTCGCCCGCGAGTTGGCCGATTTGGATGAGATGGATGCCGCGGCATTCGTGCGCGGTCTGGCAGCCGCCCGGGACACCGCCTATCGTGGGGTCGGGACCCCAGTGGAGGGCACGATTCTCACTGTAGCGAAGGACGTCGCCAGCGCTGCCGAACAGGCGCTGGCACGGGGCGCCGACTCCAACTTGGACATCCTGGCCGCGGCAGTAACCGCTGCCGACCAGTCGGTTGCCAACACGCCAAATCTGTTGGAGGTGCTGGCCAAGGCCGGCGTAGTCGACGCCGGGGGCAAGGGCCTGTTCTTCATTTTGGAGGGCATGCTGCGCTCAGCGCTCGGAATGGAGCTGGATCAACCGCTGGTCAAAGTCGAGGTCGACCGCGACCGGATCATGAGTATCGAAAGTGACGTCGAGGAGGGTCAGGACTGGGAAGTGGTGGTCGATTTCCGGCCAATCGTTGGATTCCAGATGCAGCCCTTCACTGACGGGCTGCTGGAGATGGGCGTGTCGCTCCAGCTGGCGGAGGGCGAGGGCGTGGTCCGTATGCACATTCACGTCCCGGACCACACCCAATACGAGCCGATCGAGTACTGCCAGCAGTTCGGCACCGTCACCAACGTCCACATCGAGAATCTGATGGACCAGATGGAAGCCCGGGTGGCGGCTCCCTACCAGCTGCACCAGGTCGAGCCCGGCCAGATCGGGGTGGTGGCGGTGGCCTCCGGCGACGGTTGGGCCAGGGTCCTGGCCAGCCTGGGTGCGGCGGCGATTGTGGGCGGCGGTCAGACCATGAACCCCAGCACTCAAGAGATCCTGGAAGCGATCGAGACCCTACCGACCGAGAAGGTGGTCGTGCTACCCAACAACAAGAACATCATCATGGCCGCCGAGCAGGCGGCCAAATTGAGCAAGCGGCAGGCGGTGGTGGTCCCGACCCGCTCGATGCCGCAGGCGGTAAGCGCCCTTTTCAACTACCGCGCCGATGGTGAGCTGGACCAGATCACCGAGGCGATGCGTGCCGCGCCAGAGGAAGTGCGCACCGGCGAACTGGTGGCAGCGATCCGCGACGCCAACTTCGACGGCATGGATGTGAAGCAGGGCGAGATCATGGGGCTGCTGGACGACAAGCTGGTGGCGACCGGCAGCGATCTGCTGGGTGCCACCCTGGCACTGCTGAACGAGGCCCACGCCGAGGAGCGGGAACTGATTACGATCTACTACGGCACCCAGCGTACGGCTGAGGAAGCCTCCGCCATCGCCGATCAGGTGGGAGAGCACTACCCAGATCAGGAAATCGAAGTGGTCGATGGCGGCCATCCCCACTGCGATCTCATCATTTCACTCGAGTGAGCATGCCAAACATACGCATCGTCACGGACAGCTCGGCCCGATTCCTCGACCCGGCCCCAATCGATCATCAGCTGATCACGCTGGCGCCGAACACTATCCGGATCGGCGAGCGGAGTTTCGCAGACCACCCGGCGCTCAGCCTGGAGCAGCACCGGCGTGAATTCGCCGACAACCCAGGGCAAGCCTTTGCCGAGCCCCCTAGCGTTCAGCAGTTGGAACAGATCTACTCCAAGCTGCACGAGGAGACCGATCAGATCGTATCGCTGCACACTTCCGGGGGAATCAATCCAAGCTACCGCAACGCCTTGCGCGCCAGCGAATCGTTTCGCGGCCGCTGCGACATTCAGGTGATCGATTCGACGACCCTTTCGGCTGGGCTCGGATTGCTGGTGGATGGCGCGGTACGGGCAGCTGAGGGTGGTGCCGGGCTGGAAGAGGTGGTGCGGGTGGTGCGCAGCATCATTCCCCGGCTGTATCTGGTCTATTTCCTGGACGATCTGACATTCCTCGAACGAAACGGACTGGTCAGCAAATCGCAGGCCTTTCTGGGCAACATGCTGGGTATCTTGCCGTTCCTGACGGTCGAGCACGGCCGTCTGATCCCGATGGAGAAAGTGCGTTCGAGAGTGCGAGCGCAGGAGAAGCTGATCGAATTCGTGACCGAGTTCGCTCAGATCTCGCAACTGGGAATCATGCACAGTACCCCCGAGCCGGATGAGGAAGCGCTTTCGGTTGCCGAACGGCTTCAGGCCATGTATCCTCAGACATCAATTCGCTACGTTGACTACGGACCCAGCATTGCCACCTACGTCGGTTTGAACGGGCTGGGAGTGGTGGTGCTGGAGAGCGAAGACGAAGCACTGTAACCAACTTGAATCCAGCAATCGAGAAACTCTCTAAGTTCCTGAAGCTCGAAGCCGGGCGCGGCTATGACAACAAAGCAGTGCTCGGCGGACTCCAGAGCATGCTGCAGCCATGGGCCCAGGAAGCGGAGCATGCCGGGGTTCCGGAGGGTCTGCGCCGGGCAATCCTGACCCGATTGCGCGACTACCCAGATCTCACGCCCAAATCGCGGGCCGAAGCGCTGACTGGTTTGTGGAATCGGCTTTACGCCGACTACCCAGACCTGAAAGGCGCGGCGGTAGCCGCCCCGGCAGGTGCAGAGACTGTGGATGAGCCGGAAGCCAAGAAAGCAGCCGCGGATGAATCGGAAACTGATGTGGTGGGCGCGGCTGAGCCTGGGGCCAATGCGGAGACTGCGGACGAGCCGGAAGCGGAGAAGGCGGCCGCGGATGAATCGGAAACCGAGGCAACGGGCGCGGCCGAGCCAGGCGGGGAGGCGCGGGCCGATGGAGAGACGGGGATCCATCGCACGGACGCCGGCGAAGAGCAAGCTGCGGCAGGCGACGCCGGCGAAGAGCAAGCTGCGACAGGTGACGCCGGCGACGATACCCCAGCCTCGCTGGAGGCCCCACTTACCAGCGTTCCCGGGATCGGTCCGAAGTCGGCACGCACCCTGGAGAAGCTCGGATTGCAGACCTTGGGCGACCTGCTCTGGCACCTGCCACGTCGGTACGACGATTACTCAAAGCTCAAAACCATCAACCGTCTAACCGACGGGGAAGAAATCACGATCATCGGCACTGTGGACGAGATCGCCACCCGGACGGTACGGGGCGGAAAGATGAAGCTGGTGGAGGCCACCGTGGGCGACGGGACCGGCTCCATCAAGATCACCTGGTTCAATCAGACCTGGATTGCGAACCGGCTCAAAGCGGGCAGGGCCGTCGTGCTCTCAGGCCGAACTGAGCTGTATCGCGGCCGTCTGACGATGAACAGCCCCGAATGGGAGCCGTTGGAGCGCGAGCAGGTTCACACCAATCGGATTGTCCCGGTCTACCCGCTGACCTCCGGCATTACCGAGAAATGGTTGCGGCGGGTGATCAACGCGGTGGTGGTGAGCCATGCGCCGCGTGTGCCTGACCCGCTTCCGCCGGCGGTGCTTGGCCAGTATGGATTGATGCCCTACGGAGCAGCGTTGCAGCAGGTTCACTTCCCGGATGGCTGGGACCAGCTCAAGCGAGCCCAGGAACGTTTGGCATTCAACGAGATGTTCCTGCTCCAACTTGGCGTATTGCGGCAGAAGCAGGGCTGGCAGGAGCTGCCCAGCGATCCGCTGCAGGTGGACGATGGCTGGATGGCGAAGTTCACTGCGTCGCTGCCCTACCAGCTCACCGAAGCCCAGCAGCAAGCGCTGCAGGCAGTTCGCCGTGACCTGGCCAGCCCGCATCCGATGAATCGATTGCTGCAAGGCGACGTCGGCTCCGGCAAGACCGTGATCGCCGCGGCCGCAATTGGGATTGCCGCCTCGAACCAGGTGCAGTCTGCACTGATGGCCCCAACCAGCATCCTGGCCGAACAACTCTTCCGAAGCCTGCACGATCTGCTCCCCGGCGCGGCCGGCGTTCCACAAGACCAGATCCGGCTGCTGCTCGGGTCGACCCCGGCCAGCGAGAAGGCCGAGATTCGCCAGGCGATGGAATCGGGCGAAGTCCTGGCGGCAGTCGGCACGCATGCCCTCCTGGAAGAACCGGTCAGCTTTTCCAAATTGGGATTGGCCATCATCGATGAGCAGCACCGCTTCGGCGTGAACCAGCGAGCCACCTTGCGGGAGAAGGGCATGAATCCCAACCTGATGGTGATGACTGCCACGCCGATCCCGCGCTCGCTCTCCCTGACGCTTTATGGCGATCTCGATCTGAGCGTGATTGATGAGCTGCCTCCCGAGCGGCACCCGATCGAGACCCAGGTGCTGCGGCCGATCGAGCGCGCCCGGGCGCACAACTTCATCCGTGGCCAGCTTAAGCAGGGGCGGCAAGCCTATATCATCTACCCATTGGTGGAAGGGTCCGATAAAGTCCAGGCCAAAGCAGCGGTGGATGAGTACCAGCGGTTGCAAGAGAACGCCTTCCCGGACTTTCGGCTGGGTTTGCTGCACGGTCGCCTGAAGGCCGATGAGAAAGACCAGGTGATGACCGATTTTCGGGATGGCCGCTACGACCTGCTGGTGTCGACTGCCGTGGTCGAGGTCGGTGTAGATGTTCCCAACGCCAGCGTGATCCTGGTGGAAGGGGCCAACCGGTTCGGGCTCTCGCAACTGCACCAGTTTCGTGGCCGGGTTGGACGCGGCGAGCACCAATCCTATTGTTTGTTGATCCCGGCCCGGGCCGACGAGGCCGAGAACGAGCGATTGAAGGCCATGGAGGAGATTTCCGACGGTTTTGAATTGGCCGAGATCGATTTGCAGCAGCGCGGCCCAGGCGACTTCTTGGGCACCCGGCAATCCGGCTTCAGCGAACTGAAGGCAGCCCGACTGACCGACGTGCGTCTGATCGAGAAAGCGCGCGGGGCGGCCGCCAGCTTGTTCGAACGCGACCCTGGCCTGGAGGCTGATGAGAATCACCGGCTGGCGTCGGCGCTGGATAGGTTCTGGGCAAACGCCGCTGCTGGCGTAAATGGGAAGGGAGAGATCAGCTGATGATTCGGGCCGTGTTTCCTGGCACCTTCGATCCGATCCACTATGGGCACATCGATATCGCCAACCGGGCCAACCGGCTGTTCGACGAGCTGGTGGTGGCGGTCTACGACCGCCCGTTGAAGACCCTGCTGTTCAGCCCGCAGGAGCGGCTGTCGCTGGTGCAGCGGGCTTTTGCTGACACCGATGGAATCCGGGTAACGATGTTCAGCGGACTCATCGTGGAGTACTGCCGGGAAATCGACGCCCAGGTGATCGTGAGAGGATTACGCGTCTTCTCTGACTTTGAGCATGAGTTTCGCATGGCCCTGGCCAATCATCGCCTGGTGCCGGAGATTGAAGTGGTGGCGTTCATCACCCAGGAGCAGCACAGCTTCCTGACTGGCTCCACGGTGCGCGAGATCGCATCCTTGGAAGGCGACGTGAGCAGCATGGTGCCGGATTTTGTGGCCGAGGCGTTGGACCAGCGATACGGCGAGCTGGGTGACAGCGTAGACGCCATGACCTCGCTGCGGGACTGAGCACTTGCCTGGCCGGCGCTTGCCATTTGACCAGAAACGTACTGTGGTGTAGGCTTCCGCCTGATTTTCACAGCTACGGGACACGCCCCTGGGGACCTGCGCTTGCGGACTGAGCCCCGAGGGACCTACCCGACGGGCTACGCCGGAGGACCCGTTATGGACATTCTGCACCTGGTGGACCGACTGGAAGAGCTGTTCAACGAGAGCCGGCCCATCCCCCTAACCCACAGCGTCATCGTGGACGAGGATCGTGTACTTGAGATCATCGATCAGATGCGGATCTCGATCCCGGACGAGGTGAAGAAGGCACAGCAGGTCCTGGCGCAGCGCGACCGGGTCATGGCGCAGGCCCAGGAGGAAGCCAACCGGACGCTCTCGATCGCCAAGAAGCAAGGAGAGCAGTCGCTGGCCCAAGATTCGATCGTGCAAGCAGCGCACGAGCGAGCTGAGCAGATTCTGGATCAGGCCCGAGCCGAGGTGGAAGGAATGCGGGTGGAGGCCGACGAGTACGTGATCGAGTCACTGGCCAGCCTGGAGGACGAACTCACCCGGCTGCTCAATCAGGCCCGCAACGGGATTGCCAAGCTCGATATCGAACGCCGGCGAGCGATCGCGCAAGAGCCTCCCCCCGAGCGAGTCGCCCAGACCTGAACAGCTGACATCAAAGAAACGCAAACCGCGCCCGATCGGGCGCGGTTTTGATTCTGGTGCGACGGCGGTGAGATTTGATCGTGATCGCCGATTTCAGGTTGCCGCTTGCTGCTCGACCTCGCTGGCTGTGGAGTGCTCGTGCTCTTCGGCATAGCATTGGATCAC
>CAZGCX010000151.1:2935-6406 GCA_964524585.1 uncultured Anaerolineaceae bacterium | reverse complement strand
CGCCCCGGTTCAGGTACAGCTCGGCGATGGCGGCTGACCGATCTGGCGCCAGGCCCAACGGTTCGAGATCGGCCTGCTGGGTGGTGTTGAGCGGAACCACCATGATGCCGCTGCCGCGCAGCATACGGGTCAACTGCGCCGGTTCGTTCTCGCCATACAGGTATGGGAAGATCGCCGCCGGCTGCAGTTCACGTGCCAGATCCGCCGCTTGCTGGGCGGATAGCGAGGTCAAATCATCCACGCTCAACAGCGCAATATCCACGTCAGTCAACTGACTCAAGTCGGAAATGAAGTGCACCTGGCCCACCAGCAGCAGGCGGAAGTCCCCGTAGCTCGCCAGGTAGCTGTTGCTGGGCTGCAGGCTGGCCCCATCGAGCTGCATCTCAGCCCGGTACGACTCGATCGCGGTCAGACTGACCTGGTCGATGTTCACTTCGACCTGGTCTCGCAATTGGATGAAAGGCAACAGGCCCTGCAGAGCGGCCGCCGAACGTGCATCCACGATCAATTGGGTGCTGGGCTGTGACACGGCCCGAATGGCGTGCAAGTCGAGGTGCTCCGGGAGTGGATCGGTGATCCAGATCTGGTCCGCCTTCGGTAACTGGCTGAAATCGCTGACCCTGGACCATGGATTCACATAGACCACCTTCTCCCCGAACTTCAGCATCAGCGAACTGCCGCCGATCTGCCGCAACTTGACGGTGCCGGTTGGGGTGTCGAACACGACGGTGCGTGGACCGAATTCGTCCTGCCAGATCAGACGCGCCAGCAAGGCCGGTTGTGGCGGCGCTATCGGTTGAAGCTCCGGCTCGCCGATCGGCGCCAGGATCGGTTCGGCGACCGCCGGAACGGATAGCAGAATCTCCCCCGGTGCCGCGGCAGCAACTTCTTCGGTCGACGAGCATCCACTCAGGCAGAGTCCCAACAGCAGGGTGGCGAGCACCCAGGTCGCCGGAGGATGACGCGCAGCACCCACCGCCCGCTTCGATGACAAGCTCATGGCTGCTCGGATTACAACATGGCTGAGAGGGGTTGTGAATAGCGAAACCGACCCAAGCAGCGCTCAAGGCCGTGGTCCGGGGGCCTCAGCGAGCGCTCTCGAGCGGGGGGCGTGGCCAATGTCCGGGGCGAGCTGCGCCCGGTCAGCCCCTCGGGCGTACCAGACCAAGGTAGTCCCCCATCCGGTATTCGGGGAAAATCTCCTCCACCCGGTCGTTGCCCAGCCGCAAGCTCAGGATCTCGCCCAGTACCTGGCGGAAGTCGGTGGTGATCGCCAGGTCTCCCGGGCCGTACAGATCTTCCGGTGACAGGCCCGGCCATTCGCCGTAGACCTTGCCGCCTTCAATTCCACCGCCCAACACAAACATCACTCCGCCGTGACCGTGGTCGGTGCCGCCGCCGCCGTTCTCGGCCACCCGCCGACCAAATTCGGACATGGTGATCAGCGTGACGTCCTGTAGGCGCTCTCCCAGATCCTGGTGGAATGCAGCCAAACCGGAGGCCAGTGAGGCCATCAACTGAGGCATACGGCCGTTGTCGGCGCCCTGCTGCACATGGGTATCCCAACCGCCGACGTCCACGCAAGCCACCTCCAATCCAAGTTCGGCCTTGGCCAGCAGCGCAACCTGACTCATCGCCCGGCCGAACTCGTCCTGTGGGTAGCTGTCCGCGAACGCTCCTGACGGATCCAGCCCAGCCAGCAGCTCGATTGCCTCCAAGGTGGTGGCCGCTTGCCCGCCCAGCTGCCCTACAAGTCCTTCGGCCGGCAGCTGATACAGCGAGCTGAGCACCTGCTGCAGCGGTGCCACCCCCTGTCGGTCGCCGGCCAAATGAAACTCGGCCACCGACTGAAGCGCAGCCGCCGGGACCGGGCCGCGCAGCGAAGCCTGCAGGCCGGCGCCAATCCCGACCGCCCGGAACGGCGAGTCGTTCTCCCAGGGAGCGGTCATCAAATGGCGCGCGATCCAGCCGGTGGACAGCTGCTTCTCGCCGGGTGTGCCGCGTTCCATGTAGTCCATGGCATCGAAGTGCGAGTGAGTCGGGTCCGGCGATCCGACCGCATGCACGATCGCCAGCTGCCCGGCCAGATACGGCTCGTGCAGCGGCCGAAGCGCCGGATGCAGGCTGAACCGATCATCGAGCTCGATGGAGCTGGAGTCGTCCCCAGCGGATGGTTCGGCGATCGCCAGCGTGGAACGGGCCGAGTAGTAGCCGGATTCGAATTGCGGGATCACCGCGTTCAGGCCATCCATGCCGCCCCGCAGGAACACGCACACCAACAGATCTCCGGTAGGCGGGTTGCCAGGGGGAGCGAAGGCAAACCGAGGAATCCAACCCGGCAATGCCAGCGGGGCGGCGGAGACGCCGGTCATGCGCAGGAAATCACGGCGGGTCAGAGTTACGTCGTTCATCAGGGCAGCTCACTTCCTTGGCGATCGGACCGTTGCCGCGCGGATCGCGGTTCGGCCGGACTTCTGGATCTGGTCCCTTCGGTACTGTCCGGCATCAGCGCAGCTGGAATTGTGGCGAACACAGCACCAGCCCCGCCAGCAGGTTCGAGATCTCGAGTTGGCGCGGCAGTTGTCCCGCGCCAAGCGACTGGGCGAAATCGATCAGCAATTGACGGGCGTCGGATGCCAGCGGCTCTGCCAACAGCTGGGCGCTGAGCGCATCGACCTGCTTGGGAATGTCCGCCCCGTTGCCGGTCGGAAGCTGCAGGCTGACCCCCGGTATCCGCCCGGAAGCCAGGGTCAGCGCCAGATTCCAGCGATAGAGCGACTGGTTGGTGCTGGTCCAGGCCGCCGCATCGTCTGGATAGCCGTCGGGCGCTGGCCAGCCAAACGGCATCTGCCCCAACAGCTGTAGGAACCCCCGCAGCGGACGATCCAATTGGCCGTCGGCGCCAGTCACTCGCAGCGTCGAGACCACGAAGTCCAGCGGGCGCTTGAGCTTGAGTCCGGAGGCTGCGGCGAACTCATCGGAATGGAAGATCGTGCGCAACATGGACGGGATATCTCCGTTGTTCGCGGCGTAGGAGCCAGCCACCGACTCGACCAGCGAATTGGGTGGGTCGTCCGACACGAAACGCCGGGTCAGCTTCTCGGCGATGTGTCGGGCGGTCGACGGATGCGCCGCCAGGATTTCCAACACCCGATCTCCGTCGGCCTGGCCGCCGGGGAGTGATTGGTCAAGCACGGTCTTGGCCTCTGTGTCGTGCCATTCCGACCGGTAGACGAACCCGCCCGGCTGGTTCCCCCGGCGCCGCAGTCGCTCGACCGACCAGCCGGTGAAGGCCCGGGCCACTGCCTGAATATCGTTGTAGCTGTAGCCGCCGTCCACGCCCAGCGTGTGAAGCTCCAGCAGCTCTCGCGCGTAGTTCTCGTTCGGTTCCGGTTGGCTGGATTGGGCGTTGTCCAGATAGACCAGCATCGCCGGGCTGTGGGCCGAGGCTCGCAGCAGATCCGGGAAGCT
>CAZGCX010000151.1:0-2925 GCA_964524585.1 uncultured Anaerolineaceae bacterium | reverse complement strand
AGCTGCCCAGTGCGTGAGCGCGAATCACCTCTCGGTCGTCCTGTCCCTTCAGATACAGTTCCGGTTGTGAGAAGGCGTAGATGCTGAAGTGATTGGTCCAGAAATCGACCATCACTTCGTAGAGCTGCGCCGGGCTGAATACCTGTCGGGTTATGGTGGCCGCGACCAGTTCGCGCACCACCAATGCGTTGTCGTTGAGCTCCGTCAATTCGGTGGGAGACATCTCCAGAGTCTGGAACTCCGCCAGCCGCGACCGCAGGTCGCTCAGATCCAGCCCAGCTGGTTCCAGTTGCTGCTCCAGCCAACCTTCCAAACCGAGCTGCCGCGCTTCGGCCAGCCCGTCGGCGGTTGGCCCGAAGCTGGCTCGGCGCAGCGTGTGCAGCAGCAGTCCTTCGCGGTCCAGCACCAGCGGAGACCCGGCGGTGGCGGAGGGGGCAGCGCTTTCGAGGGTGGACTCTGGGGCGCAGGCGGCCAGCGCGGTCAAGGTGGCGCCGAGGCCGGCGACCCGAAGGAAATCGCGGCGGGTGACGGGCTGATCCATGGCCCGATTCTTCAACCGGCGGTTCAGCTTCCGGTTATCGAGATGTAAAATCCACACCCTCCGATTGGGATGCGCCATGTCGCAGATTCGTTGGGAAGACTTTGAGCGGGTGGACATGCGGGTGGGCAGGGTGCTGGAGGTCTCCGACTTTCCAGAGGCTCGCAATCCGTCCTACTTGCTGACAATCGACTTTGGTCCCGAGATCGGAATCCGGCAGTCGTCGGCCGCAGTGGCCGATCTCTACACCCAGGCTGAGATGCATGACCGGCTGGTGGTGGCGGTGGTCAACTTTCCGCCCAAGCAGATCGCGGTTCACATGTCGGAGGCGCTGGTGTTGGCCGGCGTAAACGCCGACGGTTCGATGCGTTTGTTGCAGCCGGATGCCGAAGTGGAGCTTGGGGCCCGGGTGCGCTGACGCTCCGGTATGAATCCCGCCACCACCCCGCTGCTCAACCGAATCACAGATCGGGCCTTGCGCCGGTTCGTGCAGGATTGGGACGCGCTGGAGGCGCTTGTGATTCGGGTCTACCGGGCCGAGAAGCAGACCACCTCGGACGGGCGCGAGTTCACCTTCCTGCGCCGCCGGCTGCGCCGGGCATACCTGCAGTGGGAATCGGACCTCCGCCCACACTGGCCAGAGGCGGCACCGGCCGACCCATTTCGTGCGCTGCTCAGCATCGAGTCGGCAGGCGACCTGGTTGGCAACTGGCAAGCGATGCAGACTCTGCCGCATGCGCGCCAGGCGGTCAATGAACTGCTGCTCTCGATGCTGGAGGGTGTGAGGACCGAGCTAGAGCACCGGCAAGTGCAAGGAGAGGGCGTTCTGCTGCACCTGGTGCAAGCCGGCCCGAAGGACGGCAACCCGGTAGTCCTGCTTCACGGTTTTCCCGAGTTCTGGTATGGCTGGCGAGCTCAGATCGACAGTCTGGCGGCCGCCGGCTATCGGGTCCTGATTCCCGACCAACGCGGATACAACCGGAGCGACAAACCCCGTTCGGTGGAGGACTACCGGCCGGAGCTGCTGGTGGCGGACCTGCTGCGATTGATGAAGGGCCTGGATCTCGAACGGGTTTCTCTTATCGGCCACGATTGGGGAGCGTCGGTGGCCTGGTGGGCAGCCTACGCCCACCCGGATCGCTTCGATCGGGTGGTGATCTTGAATGTGCCTCACCCACAGGTCTTCGCCCGCAGCCTGCGCACCAACTGGCGCCAGCGCCTTCGCAGCTGGTACATCGCCTGGTTTCAGCTGCCCCGCCTGCCAGAGCTGTTGCTGGGGGCATTTGGCAAGGCCGGGCTGAAATCCGTGCTGCTGCGCTCCAGCCGGCGCAACACCTTCTCTCGCCAGGATCTACAGGTCTACCAGCGGGCCTGGTCTCAGCCGGGCGCGATCACTGGCATGCTCAACTGGTATCGGGCAGTGGGGCGCTACCCGGCCCGGATCTCGACCCGGGGAAAGCTGCAGCCGCCTACCTTGATCATCTGGGGGGCGCGGGATATTGCGCTCAGCACAGAAATGGCACAGGCCAGCCTGGAGCGCTGCGAGCGCGGCCGGCTGGAGCTGATCGCGCAGGCCAGCCACTGGGTCCAGCATGAAGCCGCGAACCAAGTCAACCAGCTGCTGCTCGACTTCCTGGCGGAGACCACACCAAGCACCTAGCGGGCGTCGAGCAGGCTCGCCGCAGGGTGAAACTGGTCCGGTCGCCCCAGCGGATCAATCCTGAGCGGCGCGGCGTCAGCTGTTCTTAGTTGTGAACTTCAATCCCGCCGAAGGCCGAAACGCAGCGGATGTTGAGCTGTGGCTCGCCCGAGCCAGCGTCGTCACGCATGCGGGTCTTGTTGCTCCATCCGCCGAAGATCGGCAGGCCGGTCATCCGCACGTTCCAGCTCTCCGGCACCATGATTTCGATGCCGCCAAATGCGGTTGAAACGTCCAGATCGGCACCTTCGGGATGGAGTGTGGACTCTCGCAGGTCGATCTCCGAGCCTGCAAACAGCGCCACCACGCTTCCGCCTTGAAAGGCGCTGGAAGCGATCTTCCTATTCATGCCTCCAAAGATCACGAAGTTATCCAGCATATCGTCGGTATCGACCCGGCCGGTGCGACCGGCCCCGCGCGAGAGCAACATGAAGCCGCCGCCCAGGATCAGCAGCAGCGGCCAGAACAGTTGGCCCAAGCTCAGGCTCAGTATGTCGAGCGTGTCGATCTGGAAGAAGACTCCCAGGACGATCAAGAACACCCCGGCCGGAACCGGGACGGAACGGGTGGCCAACTGAATTGCGCCGATGGCGATTAGGATCAGCGGCCACCAAGTGGCCAGGATCGGGCCGAACTCGATGAGGTCGAGTTGGTCCAACATGAACCCGGCGCCGATCAGCACGCGGTC
>CAZGCX010000150.1:0-6436 GCA_964524585.1 uncultured Anaerolineaceae bacterium | reverse complement strand
GTAGGACTTGGGATCATCATTCTGGTTCTCCATCGGGTCGCAAGGAGCAGATCGATGGTCACCAATCTCGGTGCCTCGCGAAGTCTGCCAGTCAGAGTGCTGGTCGCGAATATCCTTCTCATCGCGCTAGTTGGGATATTGGTCTATGGCTACGCGTCCGATCCGCTTGTGACCTACAATGACAAAGACTCACAAGCTTTGGTCTTCCATTCGATAGCCGCAATAATCGCTATCGGCGCTCTGGGTGCGAATGTTGTGGCTCTTCGGAAGGACAGGCAGCGGCGAGTTGGTAGCTAATGCTACTTCGCATAGCCCGCCAACCCCCGCGGGGGTGAATCCAGCTTAAAGTTTTTGGTACCGAGGTCCTAAAGGGTTTGCGCGGCCAATCGCGAGGGCGTACTCCGACCGGGTGACATGAGCGGCTCGGGGACCGCGGTGGCGGCGATCTCCCCGCCCAACAGCTCCAGCTGCCATCTGAGATCCGGATCGCCCGCGTCGCGAGCGGTGGAGGTGACCGCGTTCATCAAGCCAAACGCCGAGCGATCGTTCACCTGCTCAAACCGGTGCAGGATCTGGCGCAGCGCCAGGCCGGCCTCCTGGTCGTTCAAGTGGATAAACAGGTCGAGCGCCCGAGTTGGGCCGATGCCGGCCATATCCTGCGCGGCTCGGACGTGCCGCAGGCTGGCCTGAAAGGTCGCCTCGGCGCTGCACAGCCGGACCGCCTGGCCGATGGCGGGCGAGGTGAACTCACGGGTGGCGCCCGGCTCGACCTCGATCACTCCGGGATCGAGCACCTGCGCCATGATGGCGCCGTTGATGCACACTTGCCGAACGATGTAGGGGAAGATCCAGATCCGGTCGACGGTGGCCCGCATGGCGACCCCACCGGTGTGTACGTCACCGGAGCCGACCTCGGCGGATTGCGGCAGCAGGCCGTAGGCGTACAGCGTGTCCTGGTAGGTGGTGGACCGGCCGATCTCGCCGCCGGCCTCGGCCAGCCCAAAGGCAAAGGCGCTCCAGAACTGGTCCAGCTTGAAGTCCAGTCTCCCGCTCATCGTTCAAACCTCCTCCGAGGCAGGACGGCCCAGCACCGCGCGACCTCGCCGGACCGAGCCCTGCGATCCGGCAATCCCGGGATTGAATTCGGAAAGATAACCCGCAGACCAGCAGGCGACTATAGCCTGTTGGTCACAAGCGAGGTGACGGCCCCGGAGTCGGGGGCGCACCAAATTCACTTGAGCATGGGGCCGGGATCGGGCGCGGTGCGGTTACTGGAGTGTGGTGCGGTGATTTGCGACGGAGTGAAACAACTGCTCATAGGCGCCAAGGGTCAGGTGATCGGCATGCGGCTGGCCGATCGCCAGGCTGGCCCGACCAAAGGCGGCCCGACGGGTGGGCGAGCTGAGGATGCGGGTCAGCCCGTGGGCCAAGGCCCGATCGTCGTCGGGCGGCACCAGGTAACCGTTCTGGCCGTCCTTGACCAGTTCGGGAAGCGCGGCCGCATTGGCGGCGACGATCGGCAGGCCAGTGGCGGCTGCCTGGATCGTCGGGATGCTCTGCACCTCCACCTCCGAGGCGATCAGGAACAGATCGCAGGCACGATACAGGTCGGGCAGATCCTGCTCCGGCACAAAGCCCAGGAAGTGCACTCGATCGTCCACGCCCTGCTTGATCGCCAGTTCCTCGAGGCGCTCGCGGTCGTCGCCCCGGCCAGCCAACAGCAGTCGGCCGTGCTCGAGCATCGCCAGCGCCCGAATGGCGACCCCCAGCTTCTTGTCGCGAGCCAGCCGCCCGACCATCAGCAGTCGCGGCCCGGGCGGCAGCGCGTAACGCTGCACCAGCTCGGGATCGGCCTCTCCCGGGTGGTAGCGCTCGGTGTCGACCCCATTCGAGATCACGCTGGAGGGCGCCTTCAAGCCCTCCTGCTCGAAGAGCTCCTGCTGGGTGGCAGTAGGGAAAACGATGTGGTCGAACCCATTGATGGTCCGCATCGTGACCTCCCAGGTAATGTCCTCCAGCATCCGGTCCACCGTATCTCCAACGTGTACGTAGTAGGTCACGAATCGCGGCAAGAAGTGGCAGGTCAGCACATCCGGGATCTCGATCCGGTTATGCTCCAGCCGGGTAACCTGCCAGCCGAGCAGCGCGCTGTCATGGGTGTTGATCAGGTCCGGCTCGACCTGGTGGATGATGTTGACCAGGTGTTCGTGTCCCAGCAGCGGCAGACGGCCCTCGGACCAGAACGGGTTGGTGCCGGAGCGGACCCGCACCAGGTGTACCCCCTCATCCTCATCTTCGTACGGCGCGCCGCGGTCGCTGGCAGTCACGACCGACACATGGTGGCCGCGGGCCACCATCGCCCGCGCCACCTTCTGGACTACCAACGTCACTCCGCTGACGGTGGGTGGGTAGCCGTGGCTAAGCATCAGGATGCGCATGACCCGCCTCGCTCTCACCCGCCGGCCGAACCGATCCACCCCTGCGCAGCAACCACTGATAGAACCCCAGACTGATCAGATAAGGAAGGATGAAGTATGTCGCCCGGTAAAAGACAGCCGCCAGCGCCGCCCGATCGAAGTCCAGGCCGAACAGCGAGAACACGCCGGCCATCGTGCCTTCCTGTACTCCCAGCCCGCCAGGGATCATCGAGCTCACGCCGGCCACCACGCCGATTACAAAGCCCGACACCAGGGTCCAGGCGCCCAGCGCGACCCCCAACGCACGAAAGGCGAATCCGAGGGTCGCCACGCTGGCGACCCAGTCGACCGCGATGAAGATCGACAGCCAGACCAACTCGATGGGTCGGCGGCGCATGGCATCGGCGCCCTCCGAGATGATGCCGCTGAACATCTGCAAGGTGTCGCCCAGCTCGCGGTGAAGCAGCCGGCGCCCGGCGCGCTCGACCCAACCGAAGAGTTTCAGGCGAAGCGGAGCCGAGAACACCAGCACCATCATCAACACGTCGGCCAAGGTGACGACCACCGCCAGCCCGGCCAGCAGGCGGCCGATCCCGCCGGGGATGGCGGCATGCGTGACCAGGTACACCAGCCCGACCGGAAGCATGGCGATCATGATCACGCTGGTGAAGACGAAATGCAGGACCGAGACAGCCACCACCCGGCCAAAGCCCACACCGTGACGGTTCATGAGCGCGTAGCGCACCGAATATCCAGCCGCGCCGCCGCTGGCGACGACGTGATTGAGCACAGTCGAGATGAAACCGACCTGAACCAGGTCGCGGGTGCGCATCTTGACGCCGATCAGTTGGCTCAAGCGGGCAAAGCTCATGCTCTTGCCCAGGTAGGAGATGGCAGTGGTCGCCAGCGCCAGCGGGAACGGCCGCCAGCTGACTTCGGCCAACACCCGTCGAATCTGGTTCCACTCCAGGGCGACGAACACCAGGCCCAACAGCACCATGAAGGTGGCCAGCCAGCTCACGAAACGCCGCGGCACCGGTGAGTGCGGCACCGGCTGCGGTGGCTTGGTGAGCTCCATTAAAGGATGAGACGCAGAGTGGCGATGGAACCAGGCATGGTGAGTCGCACCGAACCGTCCTGCACTTTCAGTGGCCGCAAGTCGCGTTCGCGCGCATCACACAGGGTTGCTCCCCGCAAAACGTGGGGTTCGATGGTTAAGGTCACCGGCTGGCCGTGTGCGGTGTGGGTGTAAAGTCGAACCACCCGGCCGTCGCCGCGGGAGGCCGGCTTGTTGGCCGTGATCCAGACATCCGGGCGGTCCAGCGAGATCATTCCGGCGGTTCGTTCGAGCACGGCCTCGGTCAGCGGTCCGCCCCAGCCGTCCTGCATCAGGGCAACGGCCGTGGCCGGCAGCGCGTTCTGGGCCCAGCCTCCGTCCTGCGTGAATGCGAGCGCATATTCATAAGTGTAACTGTCTTGCTCGAACCCGGCGGCCGGATGGCCGGACACCGGGAACCAGCGATAGGCGCGCTCGCGAGTGGCGTTGCGCAGGGCGACCAGCTCCAAGGATTGAGCGGGCCTGTAGGAGGCCGCGCCGGGCCGCCGCTGGAATACGGCCAGTCCGCGCCGGCCGGCACTACCGACCAGATGCAAGAAGTGCTGGAAGGGCCAGAAGGTCGGGACGCGCAGTTTCGCCGCCGGGCGATCGATCACGCCGCCCGGGACGTCCATGGTGAGTTGGTCGGTCACCAGCTCGGTGGCAAAGCTGACGGTGATCGTTCGGCGCTTGGGTGCACAGCCGGTCACTCGAAAGCGAATCATTGAAGAATCGGCGGCGAAGCGGGCAGAGCGCAGGATGCGCTCGCCGTCCAATTCACTGAACCAGGAAACTTGCAGCGCCTCCGGCTGCTCTTCCACCTGCAGCTCGACCGGCTGGTCGCTGGCCCTGCGATGCGCTTTCCAGGCGCCGCCTTCGATCTCGTGCCCCATCCGCCACAGCCCGCCAGAGCCGCGATAGCTGACCAGGTCGTTGGAGGGACTGTTCAACAATTGCTCGCCGCTGCTTGGGTCGGTGGCTGAAACGATGGCGCCCCCGGCGGCGGCATCCAGCTCGATCCGATAGTCGTCGGTCTCGACCTGCAGTCGATCGCCGTCGCGGGACCAGCGCGGCATGCGCCCGGCGGACGGAGAGCGGCCGGGTCTGGGATTGGCGGAGCGGCCGGGTCCGGGATTGGCGGCGCGGGCAACCGGCGCGTGCAGCTTGCCGTTGTGGTTGGCCGGATGGAATCCGTTCTTGGTGTGGCCGTTGCCAACCGACAGCCGGTTGATTACGGTTCTGACCGCAGCGTTGGCGGCCGCCAGCCAGGGAAGCTGCTCGTCTTCGACGGTCGGGTTGGGAGAGGTGCCGGTGATGAAGTCGTGATGATTTGCCACCGCCGCGGTCCAGTGGGCAGACTGCAGCTCCTGGCCCACGCTCTTGGCCGACCGCAGGTTTTCGGGAAGGAAGGTGAGCCGGTCCACCAGCTGGAGCCGATCGAGCAGTTCGTGGCAGCGGTCTTTGAGCTTCGGCCGCGCGGCGTAGAAACCGCTCCAATATGGGTTGGGATCCAGTTCGATCTCAGGCAGCTGCTCACGATGGGATTCGACCAGGCCGGCGTTCACGACCCAGATCCCGGTCTTGGGATAGCGCACCTGGTTGTAGCGATCCAGCAGCGAGACCATGTCCGGGATGGGCGAGATGAAATCGACACCGATCGGGCAGAACATGTAGGGGGTGCGGCTGAGCGGCCCGAGCTGCCAGGCAAATCGGCGAATGCGACGGGCTATGTTGATTTCGGATCGATCGGTGATCGCCAACGGAAGCAGATAGATCCGGCTCAAGCCGCGGTGGGCCAGCAAGTCGCCCTGGAAATACGAGAAGGCGTTCCAGTGACACAGTACCTCGGCGCCGGACCGATCGCGCCAGACGAAGTCGAGCGTGTGTTCCTTCTTCATCAACAGCTCAGCGGTCGAGCCCCGTCGAGGATAGCGGCCGAGGAAATTGAATTCGAAGCCCGGGAAGTACATTCCATCCACCCGGGTGATGGCGGTGTGGGAGAAGCCGGCGGCCTGGAGCAGCGACGGCAATGCCGGTGAGGCGCCGAAGCTGTCCGGGAAGTAGGCCAGCTTCGAGTCGCTTTCTAATCCATTGGCCCGCAGCCACTCCTGGCCGATCAGGAAATCTCTAAGGATCGCTTCCGGGCTGGGGATAATGGTGTCGGCGGTTGAGACGGCGGGACTGGACAACCGCAAGCGGCGGTCTTTGAACAGCGCCGCAATCCGCTCCCGTTGATCGGGTCGCCGGTCCCAGTACATCCGCAGGAAGAATACGCTCTCCAGGGTGTAGACCCGGCGCGGCTCGTCTTCCAACGCCTGGATGGCCTGATCGATGATGCGCTCAACGAAGCGCTTGTAATAGACCGTGGAAGTGTGCAGCCAGTTCGGATCCCAGTGGCTGGATTCGGCGAGGATCAGCACTCGTTCGGCGTCGGCGGGTACGCCGAGGCGTCCCCTGATTTCGGGCTCGGTTTGGGGTTGTTTCAACTTGCTCCTTTGGGCTCCCGGGGTGCATTGTTCGTACCGGAGGCGGCCAAGCATACAATGCAGCAACCGCGATGGCCAACTCAATAGAACGAGAAGGCCACTCCTGGGGCAGGACCGAGGTCATACACCACGAAGTGGCCTCAGTTTGTCAGGGGTGCGTGGGATCGGCTGCGCTCGAACTGCAATTATAGCGCTGGGGCTCCGCAAACGGCGCGGTGACCAACTACTGGCGCCGCATCAGCCATCCTCCACCGACAGCCCGAGTTCCGCCAGGGCGTGGCGGGTGCTCTCGAAGCCGGTGTGATGAATACCATGTATTCCAAGCTGGCCGGCGACCTCAACGAACATCTGGCGATCATCGAGGTAAACCACCTGCCCGGGCGAGGCCTGCGTGAGATCGAGCGCGATCCGGTAGATGTCGAGGTCGGGCTTCCGGT
>CAZGCX010000149.1:0-6468 GCA_964524585.1 uncultured Anaerolineaceae bacterium | reverse complement strand
TCATCAGCTCAACACCCTCCACGTTGGTCGACCGAATCTCAAAACGCGAGCTGGTGAGCAGGCCGCGGGCCAGCAGGCCCCAGCCGACCAGCAGCAGCACGGTGAACGCCCGCGGCCCGGTCCGGACGGCCGGCAGCGACGGCAAGCTGGCTTCGGCGCCCATCTCATGCGGCAATGCGACGGTGTAGGCGCGTCGCCGCACGACCTTGGCTCCGGAGGTCCGGCGGCGCGCTTGCCGGCGGCCCTTGCGCAGCGAGCGTGCCGAGCGCATTCGATCCGCTGCGACAGCCATCAGCGCCGTCCATCCTGGTGGCTATGCGCAATAAACTGCCTGGCCGTGGACGTTTGCCGCTGCCCGTTCACTGTGCCTCTCCGTAGCTGCGCACCAATCCGCTCTTCTGCGCGTGGCGCTCCAGCGCCAGCTCGATCAAGCGGTCCATCAACTCTGAATACGACAGGCCACTGGCTTCCCACAGCTTGGGATACATGCTGATGTTGGTGAAGCCCGGGATGGTGTTGACTTCGTTCAGGTACAGCTTGCCGGAATTGCGATCCAGCAACATGTCGACCCGGGCCATGCCGGCCCCATCGATCGCCCGGTAGGCCCGGATGGCGATGCTGCGTGCCTCTTCGATGGTGGCCTCGTCCAGCGGAGCGGGAATGTGCAGCTCGGAGGTATCGTCCAGGTACTTGGCCCGGTAGCTGTAGAAGATGTCGCTGGGCACCACCTCGCCCGGCATCGAAGCCTCGGGGCGCTCGTTGCCCAGCACGCTGATCTCGATCTCGCGGGCTTCGATTCCCCGCTCGACCAGCACCCGCCGGTCGTACTGGGCGGCGTCCATCAGCCCTTCCATCAAATCGGAGCGGCTGCGCACTTTGCTCACGCCGACCGAAGAGCCCAGGTTGGCCGGCTTGGTGAACAGTGGGTACGGTCCAACCGACTCCGCCTGCTCCAGCGCATGCTCCAGGTCTGCCTTTAGTTCGAGCGTGTCAAACACCACGAAATCGAGCACCGGGATGTCGTGAGCACGCATCAGCCACTTGAATAGCCCCTTGTCCATCGCCACCGCAGAGGCCAGCACGCCGGCGCCGACGTAGGGCAGCTCGGCCAGTTCGAAGAACCCCTGGATCGTGCCGTCCTCCCCAAAACTGCCGTGCAGCACCGGGAAGGCCGCGTCGAGCTGGGCGATCGCTTCCAGGCCGCGGCCATCGCCGTGAGCGTACAGTCCGCGTTGGCCCGGATCCGGCAGCATTGTGACCGGCTGGAGCGCGGCGATATCGTCGGCCTGTCCCGATGCAGCCAGGGCGACGAAAGACTCCAGCGTCTTGTCGCCGCTCAGCCAGCTACCATCGTGTGTGATTCCGATTTCGATCACTTCGTATTTCTCGGCGTCCAGCGCTCCCAGGATCGATCGGGCGGACATCAGCGAGACTTCGTGCTCGCCGGAGCGTCCCCCGAAGAAGACCGCCAGGGTCAGCTTAGGCACGCGCCTCCCAATCTCCCACGAGCTCGATCTCCAGCTCCAACTCCACTCCTGCACTATCGGCCACCCGTTGACGGGCGGTCTGGATCAATTCATAGACCTCGGCGGCGGTCGCGCCGCCGTGATTGATGAAAAAGTTGGCGTGCTGCGGGCTGATCTCGGCCGCCCCGCGTCGCTCGCCCTTCAGTCCGGCGGCTTCGATCAGCCGTCCGGCATAGTCGTCCGGCGGATTCACAAACATCGACCCCAAACTGGCGCCGCCGGGCTGGGTCCGCTGCCGGTGGGCAACGAACTCGGCCAGCCGGGCCTTGGTGGTCGCTGGATCGGAGGGCTCCAATCTGAAACTCGCCCCCAGAACCACCGCCTGACCCGGATTGCGCTTCAGCCAGCTGGTCCGGTAGCCAAATTCCAGCCGGCCCGCGTCCCACGTGCTCCGGCCTTCGGAACGGTGCAAGATGTCGGCCTGATCCAATGAACCTGCCGTGTCACCACCGTGGGCGCCGGCGTTGCCGACCACCGCCCCACCGACCGTACCCGGGACGGTGCCGGCCCATTCCAGGCCGCTCAATCCGCGCTCGACCGATCGGCGCGCCACGCTGCCGAGCACCGCGCCCGATTCGGCATGCACTCCCTCGTCCGCGAATTGAACTTTGCGAGCCTGGTTCAAGATCACGACTCCAGCCACTCCCCGGTCAGCCACCAACACGTTCGAACCGCCTCCCAGAATCAAGCCGTCCAATTCCAGTTCCCACAGCAACCGCATCGCTCGCTCGAGCTCGTCGGCGGTCGTCACAGTCAGCAGGTGCTCGGCCGGACCTCCGATGCGAGCCGCGGTATAGGGAGCCAGCGGCACGCCGTCCTGCAGCGCGCCCGGAAATTCCTGGCGCAGCTGATCGACTTCGTTGTGGCCCGAGCGCTGCGTGGCCAACGATCACAGGCTGCGGACTTTAGCGATCAGGCGGCCAAGCGTTTCCGGCTTGGGCTTGCTGTCGGGATCCAATATCAACTTCCCGCCAGGCATCTGCCCGTGGAGCCGTTTGAGCGCCAGGCGCATCTTCAGCTCCACTTTCCGGTCCTGCTCGAGTGCATGCCGAGTTCCCCGTGTCTTAGCCATGCCCCTCTCCTTTGGATCGGTCCTGGAGGCCGACGATCAGCTCGCGGCCGACGCGGTCCGCGTCGCCGGCGCTGAGGATCAGCACTACCGAGCCCGCTCCGACATCCCGCAGCAGCTCCTTCACCACGCCGGTCAGCGTGGGAACGAACCGTACGTCAGTGGCAGTCAGCCTCTCAGCCAGCACCTGGCCGGTCACTTCCGGATCGGGCGCTTCGCGGGCGGCATAGATTTCGGTCACGATCACGTGGTCGGCGCTGCCGAACGCGCCGGCCAACTGGTCGGCGAACGCCGCGGTGCGGCTGAAGGTGTGCGGCTGAAACACCGCCCAGATCTCGCTCTCCGGATAGCGCTGGCGGGCCGCGGCAAGCGTCGCCCGCACCTCGCTCGGGTGGTGGGCGTAGTCATCGATCACCGTCACCCCGGCCTCTTCACCCACCAGCTCAAAGCGCCGTGCCACCCCGTGGAACTCGGCCAGCGAGGATCGGGCCGACCCGAAGGTGATGCCGTAATGGTCGGCGATGGCCAGTGCACCCAGCGCGTTGCGCACGTTGTGTTCGCCGGGGAGCCGCAACCGGATCAGCCCCATGGTTTCGTCGCCGCGTGTCACCAGGAAGTCCAGACCGCCGGTGCTGTTTTTGCGGATCTCCTCCGCCCGCCAATCGGCCTCGGCGCTCAGGCCGTAGGTCAGCCGGTGCGGGTGCTGGAGCGCCGCGGCGCCCGGATCGTCGATGCAAACCACCAGCAGCTCATCCACCTGGTTGACGAAATCCTGAAAGGCAGCCTGAAACTCGGCGGCGGTCGGGAAATGGTCCGGATGGTCGTGCTCCACGTTGGTCACGATCGCCGCCCGCGGGTGCAATCCGAGGAAAGTCCGGTCGTACTCGTCGGCCTCGATCACGAAGAACGGTCCCTGGCCATTGCGCGAGTTGACTCCCAGGTCGGCCGGGATGCCGCCGACGATGAAGCTGGGCTGCAGTCCGGCCCGGGCGAACAGCCAGGCCAGCATGGCGGTGGTGGTGGTCTTGCCGTGGGTGCCGGCGACGGCGACCGTTTGATAGCCCTCGACCAATTGGCCCAAAAAGGCCGGCCGGCGCATCACCGGGATGGCGGCGGCTTCCGCCTCCAGCAGTTCCGGGTTGTCGGCCGGGATGGCCGAGGAGGCGATGACCAGGTCGGCGCCGTGCACCGAATCGGCTTTGTGGCCGATGGTGATCTTCACGCCGTCGGCCGCCAGTCGCTGAGCAAAGGTCGAATTGGCTTGATCTGATCCAGTCACGCGCTCACCCCTTTCCAGCAAGATCCTTGCGATCGCAGATAACCCGGCCCCACCAATTCCCACGAAATGCACATGCCGGGTCATACAAAGACGACAATGATGAAGACAAACACGACCCCGACCGCGAAGAAGATGTGCGGGATCGGCAGCAATTGCGGCGGCATGTAGGCCATGAGTCCATTGATCTGTTCCAGAATGTCTCCCTGCGGCGGGATCACCAACGTAGTGATGTCATACCCGGCCGTGTCCAGATAGTTCCAAATCGAGCCGATCAACAAGTACCCGTTCAACAGCCCCATAAACAGTCCCAACAACACCTCTTCGAAGCGCTCCCGCACCAGCTTGGGCTGCAGCGCCTGGATCTTGGGGGTCTGGTAGCCGAAGAAGCCCAACAAGATCAGCAGCCCGCTGCGCACGATGAAGGCCGTAGTCAGCGGCTGCGCCTCCAGCCCGGTCCGGTAACCCTGGATGTAGTTCTCCAGGATGGCGTTCAGGAACAGGCCCAACACCACTGCGCTGGTGACCAGCAGCTCCTTGGCCCAGCCCCGCATGGCGCCGATGACGCCGAACAGCACTACAAGCAGACCGAACAGCACTGTCAGGCTGATCACCTTGATCGCCCCCAAAGACTCGGGCGTGCTGCAAGCAGCACGGTGAGGCTGATCACGCGACCAGCCGCTCCAGTTCGGCGGCGACGGCGCGAGCGGCGCCAGGAACGGCCAAATCCCGCATGGCCTGCGCCATGCGCTCCAGGCCAACCGGGTCGCTGAGCAACCTCCGCACCTCAGGTAGCAGGTCTCGTGCCAGAAAGCGGTCGTCGAGCTGGGTCGCTGCTCCCATCCCCGCCAGATATTCGGCATTGGCATGCTGGTAGCGCCAGGCGTGGGGGTACGGCACCAGCACCGCCGGCAGGCCGTACAGCGGATATTCCCCCAGCGCCGAAGCGCCGGCGCGCGAGACCACCAAGTCGGCCGCCGACAGGGCGCTGCCCATTTCCTCATGCAGGTAGTCGCGGGCCTGGTAGCGCCCGGCCAGGCGCTCCGGCAGCTCGGCCTGCACAGCCGCCACCTTCGGCCAATCGGCTGCACCGGTCAGGTGCAGCACCTGCGCCACGCCCAGCAGGCCAGGCAGTGCGCGCCAGACGGCGGTGTTGATCGAGTGCGCCCCCTGGCTGCCACCGAAGGCCAGCACCACCGGGCGATCGGGATCCAGCCCCAGCGCCGATCGTGCGGCCGCCCGATCCATCGGAGCCAGCTCGGCCCGGGTCGGATAACCGGTAACGACCACTCGGGAGCGCCCGTAGTCCTGCCGCGCCGCCGAATTGGTGACCGCCACCGTATCAACGTTGCGGGTGATCCAGCGCAGCGCCAGCCCGGGCAAGAGGTCTGGCACGTAGGCCAGCTGCGGGGTGCCCCGGCCGGCCAGGGCCACGGGCACGCCTACGTATCCCCCGGTGAAGAGCATCGCCCCCGGCTGGAAGCGTTGCACGATGCTCCGAGCAGCGCGATAGCCGCTCGCCAGCCGCCAGACGTTGCCTGGCAGCGAACGTAGGCCGACTCCGTGGACCCCGGCAGCCGGTATGGCCTCGAAGCGCAGTCCTGCGCGCGTCACTAAGTCACTCTCCATTCCACCTTCGCCGCCCACCCACAGCACCTCAGCCGGCTCGCTGAGTGCGCTGACGACGGCCAAGGCGGGATACACGCCGCCGCCGGTTCCCCCGGCTGAGACCAACAGTCGCAATTTGAGCCTTCTCATGATTCGGCCGGGCACTGCGCGAAATGTTGAGCAGCAGGCCCACGCCGGCCAATGTGGACAACAGGTTCGATCCGCCGAAGCTGAAGAACGGCAGCGCGTTGCCGGCAAAAGGCAGCATCCCCAGCAGCACCGACATGTTCACGAACGCTTCGACGCCAATCCAGAAGGTGATCCCGCCGGCCAGCAGCGACGAAAGCCGGTCGCCAGCTCGCTGGGAGATAATGAAGCCCCGCCGCAGCAGCGCCAGGAACAGCAGCAGCACCAGCAGCGCCCCGGCCAGGCCGAGTTCCTCGCCCAGCACGGCGAAGATGCTGTCGGTATGCGGCGCGGGCAGCAATCCGAATTTCTCGCGGCTCGCTCCCAGCCCGCGGCCCAGCAGCCCGCCGGCAAAAAAGGCCTGCAAGGAGTGCTGCACGTGGTAGGAGGCCTGCTCGATGTCGACCAAGCCGGCCAGGTAGTCGCTCCAGCGGGCGCGCCCGGTGTTGGTCAGCCGCACCAGGATGTAGCCGACCGCCCCACTGCCGGCGGCGATCAGCAGCGTCTGCGAGGCCCGGCTGCCGGCCATGAAGAACATCACCAGCGCCACCACCGCGATGGTGAGCACCGCGCTCAGGTCTGGCTGAGCCAGGATCAGGCCGCCCACAACCCCGATGATCATCATTAGCGGTACGAAGCCGTAGCTCCAATCGGACACCTTGTTGCCCTTGGATTCCATCCAGACCGCCAGGTAGATGATCAGACCCAGTTTGGCCATCTCCGAGGGCTGGACCGACCCACCCAAAATGGCTCGACGCGGCCCTTCGCCGGTGTTCACCAGCAGCACCAGCACCAGCGCCAGC
>CAZGCX010000148.1:0-6499 GCA_964524585.1 uncultured Anaerolineaceae bacterium | reverse complement strand
GGGTTACGTTACCGGCTGCCAGCATGCCCTCGGAACCAAAGACCTCTACCCGCTGATCGTAGCCGTACACCGCCTGGCGGCTGTTGTCGATCGCCCCCAGCACTCCCTTGCTGAAGGTCAGGCTGATCAGCGCAGTGTCCAGGTCTCCCGCCTCACCGATCTGAGGATCGACCAACACACCGCCCAATGCGAAGACTTGCTCCACCTCGTCCCCGATTAAGTAACGGGCCATGTCGAAGTCGTGAATCGTCATGTCCAGGAAGATTCCGCCGGACGCTTTCACATAGTCGATCGGCGGGGGCTCCGGATCCCGACTGGTGATCCGCAGCAATTGCGGCGTGCCGATTTCCCCGGCGATAACCAGATCCCGAATGCGCCGGAAGTTGGGATCGAAGCGACGGTTGAAGCCGATCTGCAATTTCACCCCGGCATGCTCGACTGCCTCCAATGCCCGGTCAATTCGGGTCAGTGAAAAGTCAATTGGTTTCTCGCAGAAGATGTGCTTGCCGGCCTGCGCGGCATGCTCAATGATCTGGGAATGTGTATTGGTGGCCGAGCAGATGGCAACCGCCTCGATCTCGGCGTTATCCAACAGCGCCTGATAGTCTTCGACAACGCTCGGTACGTTGTGCTCAGTTGCCAGGCGTTCCGCGGCGGCATGGTCCACATCCGCCACCGCCACCAGCCGCGCCCCGCCGAGCTGGGTCGCCAGGTTTCTTCCATGGATCTGCCCGATCCGTCCGGCTCCGATCAACCCTACGTTTACAGTCATTCACCTCTCCGTTGTGTGCGCATGAACCACTACGGCCCGGCCGGCGGCCGTGTTTGCCATGGACCTGTGACTGCGGCGCCGGCCTCGGAGCGTCGACCTCGGCCGGACCGGAACTCCTGGTCCTGGAGTCCATGCAGGTACTGGCGGGCTCGGCCCGTGCTGTCCGACCGACCTGTGCCGGTTGTGCTAGACACCAAGACTGCGCAAGTATTCACGGTTTTGCTGAGCGAAAGCTTGGGGGTCACCTTGGCCGGCCGGCAGATCCTGCTCCACCACCAGCCACCCGGCGTAGTCGATTGCCCGCAATTGGCCGAGCAATCCCGCGAAGTCCACCGCACCACGTCCGAGCCGACAGAATACGCCGTGGCGAACCGCCTCCAAGTATCCCCAGCCTGCGCGCGCCGCCTGGGCGGCGACCGCCGGATCCCAATCCTTCAGGTGGACATGCCATACCCGATCACCATACTGTCGAATCGCTGCCACCGGGTCCCCGCCACCGAATCGATAATGTCCGCTGTCCAGGCACAGACCGACCAGTTGCGGATCGGTCCGTTCCATCAGCACACCGAGCTCCTCCGGTGTTTCGACAAAGCCACCGCCGTGGTGGTGGTACACGCTGCGCAAGCCGGTTTCATTTCGCACCGCGCGTGCGATCCGCTCCACCCCGGCAGAGAAGACTCTCCACTGATCAGGAGACAACAGCTGCGCTGCACCGATGCGGCCCGCGTTTCGCTCGCGCTCCGGCAGGCTGGCATTGTCGTCCGAGAGGACAATCAGTGGCCGCTCTCCAGCCACCGCGCTTAACAGCCGCGCCACTTGCAGCGCTTGCGCCTCACCAGCCGGGTGGGCATTCGGGTCGGCAAAGGCAACCGGAACGAATGCCGCCACCAGCTCCAGCTGGCGAGCTTCCAATTCGTCCCGTAAGCTCGGCGGATCCGTCGGCAGGAACCCCCAATCGCCGAGCTCAGTGCCCTGATAGCCGGTCTGTGCGATCTCGTCCAGAACCTGCCCGGCTGCCATGGAAGGGCCCCCAAGGTCGAATTCGATGATCCCCCACGACACCGGAGCGTTGGCGACGCGCATCAGCGTGGGGGGATCAGATCGAGGTTCCATCGCGGGTGCACTCGTCTTTTCCATGGCCCGGTCTCAGAACTTGCGGCTCCACTCCCGCGGCCAGCGCTCCACGACCACCTTCTCCTGGGTATAGAACTCGACCGCGTCACGGCCCTGCCCGTGCAGCACGCCGAAGAAACTGTCCCGCCAGCCGCTAAATGGAAAGAAGGCCATCGGCGCGGCCACGCCAATGTTGATCCCGATGTTTCCGACCTCCGCCTCATAACGAAACTTGCGTGCCGCCGCACCACTGGAAGTAAACAGGCTGGCCATATTGCCATACTGGCCGCTATTGACCCATTCGAGCGCTTGTTCGATGCTGTCAGCCTGCATCAGCCCCAGGACCGGGCCAAAGATCTCGGTCTTAAACAATTCACCGTCGGTGGGCACGCCGGAGAGCACCGTCGGGCGGATGAAGTTGCCATTCTCATAACCAGCAATGCTGGCCTGGCGCCCGTCGACCAGGATCTCAGCGCCTTCCGAGGCGCCCCGCTCAATCAATCCGTGAATGCGTTCCTTGCTCTGGGGCGAGATCACCGGACCCATCTCGACGCCCTCGTCCAACCCGTAGCCGACTCGCCGATCGCTGGCCGCCTGTGCGATGGCCTGGACGAATTCAGAGTCGGCTTTACCCACGGTGATCGCCAGGGAAGCCGCCAGGCAGCGCTGGCCAGCACTGCCGAACGCACTGTCCGCCACGATACGGGTGGTGGTTTCCAGATCCGCGTCCGGCAGCACGATGATCGGATTCTTGGCGCCGCCCTGGACCTGGGCACGCTTGCCGGCCGCCGCGGTCTTGGAGTACACGTGGCGGGCAACCGCGGTCGAACCCACAAAGCTGACGGCGCGGATGGTTGGGTGGTCGAGGATCGAATCCACGGTCTGGCGCCCACCGTGCACCAGGTTGAGCACCCCTTTCGGCAACCCGAGCTGCTCCACCAGTTCAAAGATTCGCACCATCGTCAGCGGTACTCGCTCAGACGGCTTGACGATAAAGGTGTTCCCGCAGGCGATCGCGTACGGCATGAACCAGAACGGGATCATGGCCGGGAAGTTGAAGGGGCAGATCGCGGCACCAACCCCCACCGGCTGGCGGATCATGATTTCGTCAATCCCGCTGGCGATGTCCTCCGAGTTGTAGCCTTGCATCAACAGTGGGATTCCGCACGCCACCTCGACATTTTCGATCGCTCGACGCAGCTCGCCGCGTGCCTCACCCAAAGTCTTGCCGTTCTCCACGACGATTGTTCGCGCCAACTCGTCGAGGTTGTTCTCCATGAGCTCCTTGAGCTTAAACAAGTATTGCACTCGATCGACGGCCGGTGTGCGCCGCCAGTCCCGGAGGGCTCGCTGGGCGGCCCGGGCCGCCTGATCCACTACCTCCGCCGCTGCCAATGGGACCTCGGCTAGCACCTCGGCGGTGGCCGGGTTAGCGACTTCGAGACGCTCCGCGGCGGAGGAGGTCCGCCACTCGCCATCGATGTAATTCATGATTGGTTCCATCACGCTCAATCCTCCAGAACTTCCGAGAGCTGCACGACCCGATCTTCATCCAAGGACCGGGTCGCAGCTACGCTCACCGCGGTGGCATCACGCCCGTGCTCCCCGGTGACCTGCGGCGGTCGGTCCTCCACAACACATTCCAGAAATGCCTCGACTTCCGCCAGGTAGGCCTGGTCGAAGCTGCCGGCCGGATTGCCGCTGCGACCGTAGACCGCCACCGAACTGGCCGCCTCAGGAAGTCGGCCAATCACGATCGTACCCTCGGTGCCGACAATCTCGGAGCGCGAATCGTAGCCATACACCGCGTTGCGCGAGAGGTCGACACTGCCGACCGCCCCATTGACGAAGCTGAGGTTGACCACCGCATTGTCGATATCCCCGGCTTGCTCGAGTTCCGGGAACGCCAATCGACCGCCGAAACTGTGCACCGCAGTGATCTCGGTATCCATCAGCCAGCGAGCCAGGTCGAAGTCGTGAGTCCCCATGTCCATGATCAGCCCGCCGCTCGACTCGCGCTGTGCAAACTCCAAACTGGTCCGGACCGGATCGCGGTTGATCGATTTGAACATCGTGGGACTACCGATCTTGCCAGCTTCGATGTGCCGCTTTGCAGCCAGGTAGTCGGTATGGAAGCGGCGCATCAACCCTACCTGCAGCTTGACCCCGGCCTGACGTGCTGCTTCGATGGCCTGCTCGCATTCGGGCACGCTAAGTGCCAGCGGTTTCTCAATGAAGATGTGTTTGCCGGCGGCGGCCGCGGCCAACACCAACTCAAGGTGGGTCACAGTCGGGGTGATGATGAATACCGCCTGGATCGCATCTATCCGGAGCAGATCGCGGTAGTCCTCGAAGGCATGCGGCACGCCGAAGCGCTCGGCCAGTTCGCGGGCCCGCTGGCCGTTCAAATCGGCGATCGCCTGCAAGTCGCTGGCCTCGGCCAGCTCACCCAGGATTCGTGCGAAGGTGGCACCCATCCGTCCAACGCCGATCAGCCCGACCCGAACCTTCACCGCCACTGCTCGCCCTGCCCGACGTCGATCACGGCAGGTGCCGCTCTCGGGGCAGCGCTTGCCGGTACTCCTGGTAGGCGTTGCGGACGCTCTCCTGCTCGGCCACTGCGGCCACCGGCACGTCCCACCACGATTCGTAACCCGGCACCCGTTGTTCAGGATCGGTCTCGACTACGATGACGGTGGTTCGCTGCTCGGCCTTCGCGTGCTCCAGGGCCGCTGCCAGACTGGGAAGGTCCTCCGCCTGATAGACCACTGCTCCCAGGCTGCGGGCGTTGGCGGCGTAATCGACCGGGATCACCTCGCCGTCCAACTGGCCGCTATCTGCATCGCGGTAGCGGTAATGGGTACCGAAGCCAGCGCTTCCAACCGATTGAGAGAGCCCACCGATGCTCCCAAAGCCATGGTTGTCGACCAATACGATGGTCAGCTTGTAGCCCTCCTGGATGGAGGTGACGATCTCGGCGTTCATCATCAGATAGGATCCGTCCCCAACCATGACGTAAACTTCGCGCTCCGGCGCCGCCATCTTGACCCCCAGCCCACCGGCGATCTCGTAGCCCATGCAGGAGTAGCCGTACTCCAGGTGATAGCCCATGGGATCACGCGTGCGCCATAACTTGTGCAATTCGCCCGGCAGGCTTCCAGCGGCGCAGACCACAACGTCGGTGGGGGCCGAAGCCAGGTTCACCGCGCCGATCACCTCGCCTTGGCTGATCGGCGGGCCGTGTTCCAGGTTATACAGGCGGCTGACCTCCTGGTCCCAATCACGATTGAACTGCTCGGCTCGGGCCCGGTAGACATCTGCGACCTGGAAATCGCCCAGGCGTTGATTCAACTCCTCCAGGGTGGCACGCGCGTCGCCGGTGAGCGGTAGCCCGGCCTGTTTGTAGGCGTCGAACTCGGCGATATTGAGGTTGATGAAGCGCACCTCTGGATGCTGGAAAGCGGTCTTGGAGGCAGTGGTGAAATCTGTGTAGCGGGTGCCGATGCCAAGGATCAGATCGGCTTCACGGGCAAGAATATTAGCGCCGGCGGTCCCCGCGACCCCCATCGCGCCCAATGCCTGTGGATGATCGTATCGAAGTGCCCCTTTGCCCGCTTGGGTCTCAGCCACCGGAATGCCGCTGCGCTGTGCAAATTCGGCCAGTGCCGCGGTGGCCTCGCTGTAGATCACTCCGCCGCCAGCGATAATTAGCGGCGTCTGGGCGGCCCGGATCCATTGGACGGCCCGCTCCAGCAGTTCGGCATCCGGCCGCGGCCGCGGTACTTGCCATATGCGCCTGGCAAACAGCTGCTCGGGGTAATCGAAGGCTTCCGCCTGCACGTCCTGCGGCAATGCCAAGGTCACCGCGCCGGTTTCGGCGGGTGAGGTCAGCACCCGCATGGCTTCGGGCAGTGCTGTGATCAGTTGATCGGGGCGATTGATCCGGTCCCAGTAGCGCGAAATCGGTTTGAAACTGTCATTGACCGAGATGTCCTGTGAGTATGGCTGCTCCAACTGCTGTAGCACCGGCGCCACGTTCCGGCGGGCAAAAATGTCACCTGGGAGCAGCAACACTGGAAGCCGATTGATCGTCGCCCCGGCGGCCGCGGTCAGCATATTGGTTGCTCCCGGGCCGATCGAGCTGGTGCAGGCAAAGGTGCGCAGGCGGTTGCTCATCTTTGCGAATCCAGCCGCGGTGTGCACCATGGCCTGTTCGTTGCGCGTCTGATAGTAGCGAAAGTCCGGATTCTCCTGCAGTGCCTGACCAATCCCGGCCACATTGCCGTGGCCAAAGATTCCGAAACAGCCGGCAAAGAACGGCTGAGTCTGGCCGTCCCGCTCAATGTGCTGCTGCTTCAGATAACGGATCACGGCTTGCGCCACAGTTAAGCGAACGGTCGACATGAATCACCTTCCTCCAACGCTCAGAAGCCGCCTTGGGCCTCGACGAAATCCAGTGCTTCTTGCTCGTACGGCATGAAGTTGGCCACGCCCGGTCGGGTGACCACGATCGCCCCGCAGGCGTTCCCAAAACGGGCCGAGCGATACCAGTCCCAGTCTTTCAGGCGCCCATAGATCAGACCGCCGGCGAACGCGTCTCCGGCGCCCAATACG
>CAZGCX010000147.1:0-6622 GCA_964524585.1 uncultured Anaerolineaceae bacterium | reverse complement strand
CCCTTCCGACAGTTGCTGGATGCTGCCGGCGTTTCACCCGCCGATCTCTAGCCTGAAGGGTTTTGCTCCAACCAGGCCGGGCAGAGGGGCCACCAGGTGCCTCTGCCCGCCCTGGTGCTCTCAAGCCGGGTCGCGGTGCGCGCCCCGAAAACGATCTCGCCATACGGCGGCCCATGAGTCGCCAGGATCCCGACATGCTTGATGTTCGCCACCTCACAAAGGTCTACCCTGACGGCACAGTCGCTCTGCGCGACGTCAGTTTCCAAGTGCCGGATGGTGAATTCTTGGTCATCATCGGACTGAGCGGCTCCGGAAAGTCGACCCTGTTGCGCTGCATCAACCGGCTGGTTGAGCCCACTGAAGGGGAGATCCTGTGGGATGGGCAGGATCTGGCCCAATTGAAGGGCGAGGAGCTTCGACACGCGCGCCGCAAGATCGGTATGGTGTTTCAGCAATTCAACCTGGTAAGGCGATCGAAGGTCATCACCAACGTCTTGGCTGGGCGGTTGGGCTATACGCCAGCCTGGCGCAGCATAGCCGGTGGCTTTAGCAGTGTCGACATGCAGCGGGCGCGGGATGCCATGGAGCGGATGGGCATCACCAACCAGGCCCAGAAGCGCGCCGATGAACTCAGCGGTGGACAGCAGCAACGGGTAGGAATTGCCCGGGCCCTGATGCAGGAACCACGCATGATCCTGGCCGATGAACCGGTCGCCAGTCTGGACCCGGTTCTGGCGCACTCCATCATGCAGCATCTTGAGCGGCTAAACAAAGAGGACGGCATCACGGTGCTGTGCAGTCTGCACTATCTCGATCTGGTGCAGCGCTACGCCAGTCAAGTGGTCGGTCTGCGTGAGGGCCAGGTGGTCTATTCCGGCAACCGGGAGCAAATCCGCCAAATGACCGACGAGCAGTTTAAGGAAATATATGGTGAGGAAGCCGAGCGGGCAGGCGGCCTGACCGGTGACGTCGGTGGCGCTCCCGAGGCCCTGCCATGAACAACAGCTTGACGCCGGTAGGGCAGAAGGGGCCGATCCAGACCGCGATTGCACTGATCGTCTCGCTTGTGTTGCCCGGGATAGGGCAAGCGGTGCTGGGCCAAATTCGGCGTGGCCTGCTGCTGTTCATGAGTTTCGTCACCATCCTGGGCCTGCTGATTTGGCGCATTCGGGTCGTTGCCCGCCGGGAACCCAATTTCCAGGCGATGCTTCCTAAGGCGTTCGATTTGCAGCCAGTGCTGCTGGTCGTGACGGTCGGCGTGGCAGTGATCTATCTGTGGCTGCTATTGGACGTCTTCCGCAAGTCGCGCGGAGACCATGGTTCGAACCCCGGTCTGTGGGCGGTGGTGCTGGTGGTCTATTTTGCAATGGGATGGCAGGTGGGTCAGATCGACCTGGTCAAGCTTTTCAGCGAGATCACTGATGCCAAGGTGTTAATCGGCCAGATTGCTTGGCCCTGGCCTCGGGCCGTATACCGCGAGGAGCAGCTGCTTGTCGCCGGCACCGACGTACGTATCCCGTGCTTCGGGACACTGCCAGAAGCCCCCGCTCCCGAGCCTGATCAACCCTACCTCTTTACCGACCCTCGGTGCGGAGAACTTTCGACCCCGGAGGGGGAGGCAGGCTCCACGCTGCACGTCACCGGGACCGGCTTTCAAAGCCTGACCGAGACTGAAATCTGGTGGATTGACGACCTGCGCAATGAGTTTCGTCAGCGGCAAGGCGGTCAATACCTAAAACTGACCTCCGACGAGCAAGGCGCATTTGAGGTCGATGTCGTGATCCCGTACCGACTGATTCCGCCGGCCGAGCAAAGCGATTTCTCGACCTGGAAGATTCAGGCACGCCAGCTGCACGCCCTGGGGCCGGCCGAGCCCAGCGAAGAGTTAATACTCGGGATTGAGAAGATGATTGAGACCATCTTCCTGGGCATGATGGCGACCTTCTTCGGCATTGTGCTTGCGGTTCCGATCAGCTTTCCGGCAGCCCGCAATCTGATGTCTTCCACGCGGATTACGCTGCTGATCTACTACCTGACTCGTACCATGCTCAACATCATCCGCTCCATCGAACCACTGATCTGGGCGGTGATTGCCATCATCGTCGTTGGGCTGGGACCGTTTGCTGGCATTGTGGCGCTGACGATCCACAGTGTGGCCGCATTGGGGAAGCTCTATTCCGAGGCGATCGAGTCGATCGATCCGGGACCGATCGAGGCGATTCAGGCAACCGGCGCCAACTGGCTGCAGATCGTGCGCTATGGCGTCCTGCCCCAGGTCATCCCGCCCTTCGTCTCATTTACCATTTACCGCTGGGACATCAACGTGCGCATGTCGACCGTGATCGGCCTGGTTGGTGGCGGCGGGATCGGCTTCGTGCTGATCCAGTGGATTCACCTGCTAGACTACCGCGCGGCCGGGATTGCGGTGTGGTTCATCACGATGACCGTGGCCCTGCTCGATTTCGTGAGCTCGGAAATTCGCCAACGCTTCGTCTAGGTCGGTGGCAGCGCCCAGCATGCGGGCCGGGAAGGCCGGACCCGTCTTGGACTGAGCCCGAGTCAGCCACTGGTTGCCGACGCGGCAATCAGCTCAGCGGGCAGGTTTCGCCGCCGGGCGTCTAGTCGAGCCAATTCGACAGCAATTGGCCGGCGTCTGCCAGAACCTCCTGGATCTGTTCCCGAGTTGGCATGTTGTGGCCGGTCCCGCGTTTCCTGACCTTGGCAGCGCCGGTCGCGTTCGCCAGTAGCGCCAACTGCTCAAGCTCGAATTCCCTCTGGTGCGCGTAGATCACGGCCGCGTCGAAGCTGTCGCCCGCGCCAGTCAGGTCGCGCGCCTCAACTGAGAACCCCGGCTGTGCAAACGACCGCTCAGAGGTATGCACACTGCAACCAGCCGCGCCCTGTTTGATCACCACCAGCTCGGGGCCTGCTCCCAACAACGATTTGCTGGGGTCAGGACCACCCCCCAACCGCTCCGCTTCGCCCTGATTGAGCAGCAGGACCGTCGAGAGGCGCACCGCCTCCCGCTGCCACTCCAATTCGAACTCTGGATTGCCCGGGCCAGGGTCGAAGTAACCGGTGACTCCGGCGGCCTGCGCCACCCGCAGCCCCTCCAGCACGATGTCGGGCACCGAGGCATGGTCTGCCCACCCATCGACGAACAGCGCCTCGGCAGCCGCGATTTGCCGTCGCCAACTCGGCTCGAGCTCGTGCACCCGAAGCGTCCCACGATACCCCAGGTAGGCTGGCTCACCGGAACGGTCAACCAGCACGCCGGCCACCGGCGTCTGGGCGCCAGGCGAGACGATCAGGTGACTGGTCCCAATCCCTTCGGCCTGCAGCCCCTCGATGACCAGCGCTCCAAACCGGTCATCGCCGATCTCGCCCAAACACTCGACCGCCATGCCAAGTCGTGCCAGCGTGATTGCCACGTTGCAAGCGCCGCCCGGCCTCAGGTCCAGGAACTCCACCCGCTTGAGGTCCTGGGCCACGATCGGAAAGTCCCCAAAGTGCAACGCCAGATCGGCAATAATGTCCGCCAGCACACAGATCACGAGGCGCCCTCCCGCTGCTGAACCCAAGCTCGCAGGAACTGGTCGACGGTGAGCGGGCTGCCCGGTAGCCCGAGGTTTTTCGATAAGCGGATCAATTGCGGCGCCTCCAGTTGTGTGGCGGCCAGCATCTCAGCGTCAGCCAGCACCTGCCCTACCGGCCCGTCAGTTTCGATCCGGCCTCGGGTCAGAATGACGGCACGCTCACAATGACGAGCGGCAAACTCAATGTCGTGGGTCACGATCACAGTTGTGCGCCCCATGGCCTGAAGCTCCGCCACCGCACTTCCAATCAGCCTCCGTTCGGTGACATCCAACCCGGCGGTTGGTTCATCAAGGACCACAATCGGTGTCTGCATGGCACAGACCGCTGCAATCGACACGAGTTTCCGCCTGGAAGCGGCGAGATCGTACGGGTGAACTTCCGCTTGCTGCTCCAGCTCGAACAGTTCGAGAGCGTGATCGACCGCCGACTCAATCGCCTCGTCGGACCATCCCAGGTTCCGCGGGCCAAAGGTCAGCTCGGCCCTCACACTCTTTTCAAAGAGCTGCTGATTCGGGTTCTGAAAGGCCAGGCCGCAGCGGGACGAGAGCTCGGCCACAGCCTTCTGGCTCGCCTCCCAATCTCCGACGATCACCTCGCCGGCCGACGGTCGCAGCAGCCCATTGAACAGCTTCACCAGGGTCGTCTTTCCTGCCCCGTTTGGCCCGAGGATGGCTACCGACTCGCCGCTGGAAACCGCAAGCTCGACCCCATCTAGCGCCTGCACGCCACCGGGGTAGACATACGAAACCTGCCGGGCGTGCAGGTTCACGAAAAGAAGGCCGTTGCCTGCTGAAGCGTGATCGGCAGCGCACCGGGATCGTCCAGCAGGCGCCGCCGTACGGCCGCCTGCGCAGCCTCAGTGTAGCGCGTCAATGCGATCCCCCAGCGACCGTCAGCAGCCTGGCTCAACACCTGGCGCGGTTTGCCGTCCGCCGCGAGTGACCCGTGCTCCATGACCAGAACCCGATCGGCAGACTCAGCAAGCCACTCCACATGCTGGTCGGCGATCACTAGTGTGGTCAGGCCCTGCCCCACCAGTGCTGCGATGGCGTCCAAGACCTGCCACGCACCGATTGGGTCCAGATGTGAGGTCGGCTCATCCAGCACCATGACCTGGGGGCGCATCGCCAGGATCGAGGCGATTGCCAGCCGCTGTTGCTGTCCTCCTGACAACGCAAACGGCGAGCGGTCCGCCAGCTCCGACAGGCCAGTCAGTGCCAGACTGCTCTCGATCCGCTCCAGCATTTCGGGCCTGGGCATCGAAAGGTTTTCCAGGCCAAAGGCGATCTCCTCCCGCACTGTGAATCGGGTTCCCGAAAGCTGATTGAATGGGTCGTCGAATACCAGACCCACCTCACCGGACAAGATTGCGAGCGGGGTGGCAGCGACGTCCATCCCAGCAACCGTCGCCGAGCCGTCGAACTCGCCGTGGAAGAAGTGAGGAATGGTTCCGTTCAGCACGTGGCACAGGGTCGACTTCCCAGAGCCGTTTGCCCCAAGCAGCCCCACGATCTGGCCCGCTGGGATATCGAGGTTCAAATCCGCCAGCGCCGGCTCATCGGCTCCGGGGTAGCGGTAGGTTAGCCTGGAAATGGAAATCATCCGGCTCCTGTTCAGACCACAATTCGGACCACAATCAGTGCCAGGGCTGCGACCAGCAGCGCTGTGCGCGCCAGTTTCTGGACCTGTGAATCGCGCAGTTCGATCAAGCTGGTTCGCCGACCGGGCCGGCTGAAACCACGGGCCTCGAGTGCGATTGCCCGCTGCTCGAGCTCGGCCAAACTGCCCAGAATAAGTGGAGTAACCAGGGGCAGGAGACCCCTGGCCCGGATACGCAGGCTCCCCTCGGTTTGCAGCCCGCGCGACCGCTGCGCATCCAGGATCTCGGCGGCTTTGCCCTGGAAGCGGGGAATGATTTGCAAGGAGGTCAACACCATATAGCCAAGACTTCGCGGGAGCCCCAATTCAGTGAGCGCCAGCATCAGACGATCCGGGCGGGTTGTCATCATCAGCAGCAGCCCGGCGCCGAACCAACCCAACAGCCGTCCGCTAAACCGCGCCGCCAACTGGATGCCCTCCAGTTTCAGCGCAAATGGTCCCAATCGGGCCAGCACGATCGTTCCGGGAGCAAAGAGCCCCTGGATGACGAACAACGAAAGGGCGAATGGCCACATCACCTTGACCATCGTCCGCACGAATTCGACTCCCACCCTTCCCCAAACCGCCATCACAACCAGCCCACCAAACAGCAGCAGCACCCATCGGAGGTCCGTCAGGCTGGCAGCCGCAACGAAAGCGAACCCGCTCAAGGCAAGTTTGGTCAATGGATGAAGCTCGTGCAGCCCGCTGTGGCGGTCGATGAACAGCATGTACAGGGGCTTAGCGATCGGCCTGCGGATAAGCGGTGCAGTGCAACGTGGCCCGCAGAGTGACGATACGCCGCAGCCGACAAGATCGTAAGGATCTGAAGGAGGCGGGTGGCCTAGCCGGGCGAGAATCGCATCTTGAGCCGCTCCGGAAGGGCCCGGAGCACGCCCCAGATGATCAGAAACGAGATGGCCTTGTCCAGTGGATCGGACACCACCCCCTGGGCCATGTTGGCGCCCAGCATGTCCAGGCCGCTGGCGCGGAACATCGCGACCAGCGCATCGGTGCCGCTCCCGGTGACGCCGCCGAACACGTAGGCGGCGATGGGCGCCGAAAGGACTGCGGCGACGATGCCGGTGATCAACCCTGCCAGAGCGGAACGCCACCATTGGCCAAACCAGCCGCTCTGGTGGAAAACGCCGGACAGCGCTCCGATGATTGCACCAACTCCGGCCCAGGCGACGGCCTGCGGGAAGAATCCGGTCGCGGTCCAAACTACATTGGAGAGGAATCCGGTCACGGCTCCGGCCCACGGTCCAATTAGCACGCCGACCAGCACGGTGCCGACCGAATCCAGATAAAGCGGGATTTTGAGAGCAATGACCAGCTGGCCGATCGCCACGTTCTCCTTCAGACCACGCAGCGGATCGAGGCTCCC
>CAZGCX010000146.1:4782-6727 GCA_964524585.1 uncultured Anaerolineaceae bacterium | reverse complement strand
TGGTCGATGTCGAGCTGCTGGCGCTGCCGGTGAAGGTGGCCGGCGAGCATGTCGGGCTGATCGCCATCTACCACGACATCTCCGAGCTCAAGCGTGCCGAAGAGGCGGTGCTGCAGCAGAAGCAGTACCTGGAAGCAGTGGTGCAGAACAGCCCGACCGCCATCGTCACCATCGACCAGCAAGCCAACATCGTGGAGTGGAACCCGACCGCCGAACAGCTCTTCGGCTACGCGGCCGAGGAGGCGGTCGGCCGCAACATTGACGAGCTGGTAGCCAGCCAGGTCGATCTGCACAAGGAGGCGGTTGGCTTTAACAATCAGGCCAGCGCCGGTGAGCTGATCCGCTCGATTACCAAGCGCACCCGCAAGGACGGCTCGCTGGTTGACGTCGAGGTCCTGGCGCTGCCGGTGGTGGTCGAGGGCGTGCAGCAGGGCATTATCGTGATCTACCACGACATCACCGAGCTGGTGAAGGCCCAGCAGGCGGCGGAGGCTGCCAACGAGGCCAAGAGCGCATTCCTGGCCACCATGAGCCACGAGATTCGTACCCCGATGAATGCGGTGATCGGGATGACCAGCCTGCTGCTGGACACCGACCTGGACAAGGAGCAGCGCGAGTTCACCGAGATCGTGCGTGACAGCAGTGACGCGCTGCTGACCATCATTAATGACATCTTGGACTTCTCCAAGATCGAAGCCGGCAAGCTGGAGCTCGAAACCCAGCCTTTCGATCTGCGCGAATGCATCGAGGCTGCATTAGACCTGATTGCGACCAGGTCTTCGGAGAAGGGGCTGGATCTGGCCTATCAGTATGCCGAGGGCACGCCGGAGGCGATCCACGGTGACGTTACCCGCCTGCGGCAGGTGTTTGTCAACCTGCTGAACAACGCGGTGAAGTTCACCGACCAGGGCGAAGTGGTGATTTCGGTCGAACCCACCGGCAAGCAATCCGGGGGCGATCAGGTTGAACTCCAATTCAGTGTGCACGACACCGGGATTGGGATCCCGGCCGATCGCATGGACCGGCTGTTCCAGTCCTTCAGCCAGGTCGACGTCTCCACCTCCCGGCGCTACGGAGGTACCGGACTTGGGCTGGCCATCAGCAAGCGCTTGAGCGAATTGATGGGCGGCACGATGTGGGTCGAAAGCACCGAGGGTGAGGGTTCGACCTTCTACTTCACCGTGCGGGCCAAGCCGGCCCCTGCCCCCAAGCGCGCCTTCCGCCAGACCGAGCAGCCCGCCCTCAGCGGCAAGCAGCTGCTGATCGTCGACGACAACGACACCAACCGCCGGATCCTGACCAGCCAGGTGAGCAAGTGGGGCATGAAGTTCAAGGAAACCAGCTCGCCGCAAGAGGCGCTGGAGTGGGTGCAGGAGGGCGAACAGTTCGATGCAGTGGTGCTAGACATGCAGATGCCCGGCATGACCGGCCTGGAGCTGGCCGGAGCAATCCGTGACAGCCAGAGCGAGATGCCGTTGGTCATGTTGACCTCGCTCGGCGGGCGGGAGGAGATCAAGGCCGACAACGTCGACTTCGCTGCCATGCTTACCAAACCGATCAAGCCCTCCCAGTTGTTCGATGCATTGTCCGTGATCTTCGCCAGTGAATCGCAGCGGCCCGCAGAGGACAAACAGCGCGCGCAAATCGATCCCCAAATGGGGCAGCGCCTGCCGCTGCGTATCCTGCTCGCTGAAGACAATGTGATCAACCAAAAGGTCGCGTTGCGAATCCTGGACCGCCTGGGATACCGGGCAGACGTAGCCGGCAACGGGCTGGAGGCCATCGATGCGTTGGAGCGCCAGCTGTACGACGTGGTGTTGATGGACATGCAGATGCCAGAACTGGATGGGCTGGATGCCACCCGCCGCATTCGCAAGCAGCTGCCCAAGGAACGGCAGCCGCGCATCATCGCCACCACCGCCAACGCCATGTCCGGCGACCGCGA
>CAZGCX010000146.1:0-4682 GCA_964524585.1 uncultured Anaerolineaceae bacterium | reverse complement strand
TCCAATGCCGCCCAATTCGGCGCCTCCAGGCTCCAAGCGCTCTGCCTGCAAATCGAGCAGCGCGCCAAGGAGCACGATCTGGACGGGCTGGCGCAGTTGATCGCCCAGGCGGAAGCCGAGTTCCAGATCGTGCGCTCGGCGCTGGAATAGACCCCAGAGGTATAATCCGCTCCGCTCCGCCCGGGGCAAGCGTTGCCGGGCAGTAAGTACCTGCCGGCATGGGAAGAATTATGCTTGCGTTCCCGGGTGGGGATTTGACACAATAAGCCATGGAACTTGAGGGAAAGGTCGCGATCGTCACCGGTGCCTCGCGCGGGATTGGCCAGGCGATTGCCGAAGAGCTCGCCCAGCGAGGCGCCTCGGTCGTGGTCAATTACCATTCTGGTGCGGATGCGGCCGAGCAGGTCGTGCGCGCCATCCGCGCTTCCGGCGGCACCGCCGTCGCCTACCAGGCGGACGTTGGCGATAGCGCGCAAGCACAATCGTTGGTCGATTTCGCGCTCGAGCAGTATGACGGCCTGCACATCCTGGTCAACAACGCCGGGATCATCCGCGACGGATTGCTGATGAGCATGAAAGAGGAAGATTGGGATTCGGTGTTACGCACCAATCTGAAGTCAGCGTTCAACTGCTCCAAAGCGGCCGTTCGACACATGATTCGCAAGCGATATGGGCGCATCATCAACATCACTTCCGTGGCCGGACAAATGGGCAACCCTGGTCAGACCAATTACTCGGCTTCCAAGGCCGGGCAGATTGGCTTCACCAAATCGCTGGCGCGTGAAATCGCGTCCCGCAACGTGACGGTCAACGCAGTTGCCGCCGGATACATCGAGACCGCCATCTGGGACAATACGCCTGGGACTGCGAAAGAGGCCTTGCTGGGGATGATCCCGCTCGGGCGGCCGGCCACGCCGCAAGAGGTGGCCAAGGCGGTCGCCTTCTTGGCCTCCGATGACGCTTCCTACATCACCGGACACGTCCTGACGGTCGATGGGGGAATGGGGATGTTCTGATCATGGCCAAGTCCCAAGCAGGTGACGGTGTCGCACGGGCCCCTGGAATGACCACCATCGCCCCCGGCGTATTGGTTCGGATCGCCCAGTTGACGGCGCTGACCGTGGACGGGGTGGCCGGCATGGCCTCCGTCCCGGGAGGCGTGAACCGGCTGTTCCGCAAGGGGAGCGGAGAAGGCGTACGCATCGAGGTGGAAGACGGCCAGGTGGCGGCAGATCTGTACTTGATCATGGAAGACGGCGTGGACGTGCGTGCAGTTAGCCGACAGGTCCAGCAGGAAGTCGCTCGGGCGATGGAAGAGATGGTCGGCATGCAGGTTCAGCGGGTGGACATCCACATCGAAGAGATCGAATTCGAGTAGATGAAACGCGAACGCCGCCGAGCCCGGGCACTCGCCCTTCAGGCGCTCTATGAGATCGACAGCGTCGGTCATGCCCCCGAAGAGGTCCTGCTTCGCTACCAGGAGGACCTGAGTCCAGCGGCGACGGAATTCCTGCGCCAGGTTGTGCTCGGCACGCTGGAGGCCGCGGAACAGATCGACCAGTTGGTGGCGAACAGCGCACCCGAGTGGCCGGTAGACGAGTTGGCGGTCATCGACCGCAACATCCTGCGGCTGGCATTGTGGGAATTCTTGATCTGGGGCGAAACCCCAATCAAGGTCGCCATCAACGAGGCGGTCGAGCTGGCGAAACGCTACGGCTCCGACAGCGCACCTCGCTTCGTCAACGGGGTGCTTGGATCGCTGGCTAACCAGCGCGACTCCAAGAACCCCTCTCCCGTAAACTAGCGCGGCGGCCGCCTATGGAAGTGCTCGGGGTCGGACCGCTCGAAGCGCTCTTCATCATGCTGATCGCTTTGATCGTGGTTGGACCACGCGACATCGGCAAAGTCGCACGATCTGCCGGCCGATTGCTCAATCGACTCTATCGCTCCGAGGCCTGGCGCAATATCTCCGAGGCCTCCCGCAATCTGCGCACGCTGCCCAACCGGCTGGCGCGCGAGGCCGCGCTGGAGGAATTGGATCAAGTGCGCAAGGATTTGCGGGAGGAGGTGACACGCGATCTACGGGCCGACCTCGGACTCACGCCTCCCCCCTCCACAACCGAGACGCAGCCGTCAGCGACTTCCGATTCACCTGCAGACCAAGACCCACCGCGACCAGCACCCAGCTCCGCCGGCCATTCTGGGGACCCGGATCGGGAGCCACCTGCCACTGGCGCCCCTGAGCGGCAGTCTCAAGACTGAACCATGCGCCGATTGCTGAAATCGATCTGGCGGGTGATCACTGCACCAGTGCGCCTGGTCACCTGGCCCTATCGCAGGCTACGCGACTTCATCAACTACGAACCGGAGGACACCGATACCGCAGAGGTCTTCTCGCGTGCCTTCCAGGAGCCGGCAGTGCTGTTGGACCACCTCGAGGCGCTGCGCAAACACTTGTTCCGCTCGATCATCGCCCTGGCGATCACCACCGGGGTGAGTTTCATCTTTGCGCCCCGCATCCTCGACTTCCTGGCTCGGCCGATTGGCGGGCTGGAGGCGCTTCAGGCGATCGAGGTCACCGAGTCGGTCGGCGCCTTCATGCGGATCTCGCTGTTGACCGGATTCGCCATTGCACTGCCATACATTGGCTTCGAACTGTTCGCCTTTATCAATCCCGGCTTGAAGCGCGGCGAACGGGTGCTGGTGGTGGTAGCGCTGCCGATCGCCTTCCTGTTGTTCTTGACCGGCATTGCCTTCACCTACTTCGTCCTGCTCGAGCCGGCGTTGAATTTCCTGCTGCACTTCATGGGCATCAATACCATCCCCCGCCCCTCCAACTACGTAAGATTCGTCACCAGTCTCATGCTCTGGATCGGGTTGGCGTTTGAGTTCCCACTGGTGATCTACGTGCTGGCCGGGTTGGGGGTGGTGCGGGCAGGTTCACTGGCCCGCGGCTGGCGCTACGCCATTGTGGTGATTGCGATCATCGCCGCCGCCGCGACCCCGACCGTCGATCCGGTGAACATGTCGCTGGTGATGGCCCCAATGATTGTGCTGTACTTCGTCAGCGTGGTGCTGGCCGCTATTGCGCAGGCCGGCCGTCGACGGCGAGCGGCGCGCACCGCCGCGTCCGAAGCCGCAAGTTAGGAGGTCTGCCGCATGAGAACCGTGTATGCCGTATCCGGAGGGGTGTCGAAGTTTGCCAAAGCCCGCCCGGACAAGACCTTTCAGGCCGTGATCAAGGAGGCCTACGACTACGCCATCCAGGACATCGGCCTGGACTTTCCGATCTTCACCTCTTTGGTGGACGGCTCTGTCGCTTCCTACTTCTCAGACCACTTCAGCCGGCAATTGATGTCCGGCATCATGGCCCAGGACTACCTTGGCTTGTGCCCCAAGCCCAGCCACCGGGTGGAAGGCGGAGGCGCCACCGGTGGACTGTGTTTTCAGGAAGCCTGGAAGTCGGTGGCCTCCGGCCACATGGATGTCTGTGTGGCCTATGGGTTTGAGACCATGAGCCACGTCGAAACCTGGAAAGGCAACGAGTTCATCGCGCTGGCCTCCGACGTGTCGTGGGATTACCCGGTTGGCGGCTTTTACTCCGGCTACTACGCCATGATGGTCACCCGCCACATGAAGGAGTTCGGCACCACGGTCGAACAGATGGCAGCGGTCTCGGTCAAGAATCACATCAATGCCTACCACAACCCGTATGCCCAGAAGCGCAACCGTTACAGCATCCAGGACGTGCGCAATTCGCCGATGGTCGCCTGGCCCCTGACCCGGCTCGACATCTGTGTCATGTCGGATGGAGCGGCCGCAACCGTGCTGGCCTCGGAAGAGGGGCTGCGGCGGCTGGAGGCGGGTGGCGCAGTGATCCGGCGGCCGCTGGTGGTGGTGAGCGGGATCGGACGCGGCACCGATGCCATGCGCATGTCGGATCGGCCGCACTTCGATTACGAGACCTTCATTCGAGACTATGCCACCGAACAAGAGCGTGGCTCGGATGACACGCGGTCCTACTACAAGCAGCTGTGGGAACATGGCACGCGCTATCCTGGGGTGCACTCGTTCCGGGCTGGGCGGACTGCAGGCAACATGGCCTACAAGCACGCCGGCATCAGCGCCCCGCTGGAAGAGTTGGATTTCATCGAGCTGCACGACGCCTACACCTCCAGCGAGCTCCAGACCTACGAGGACCTCGGGCTGTGTCGCTATGGAGAGGGTGGGCCGTTCGCCGCTTCCGGCAAGGCCTTCATGCCGGAGTTGGACTACGGATTGGAACTCGCCGACCAGCCGGTGTGCCCGGTGAACCCCTCGGGAGGGCTGATCGCTTGCGGGCACCCGGTGGGGGCAACCGGACTGATGCAGGCGGTGTTCGCCATCTGGCAGCTGCAAGGCAGCATCGACCAACACTTCGGAGATGGCGCATTGCAGGTGCGGGACGCCCAACGTGGAGCGATTCACTCGCACGCCGGCACTGGGACCTACGTGACCGTCAGCATTCTGGAACGGGAGGGATAAGCATGTCGAAACTGCCCACAAAGCGACCGGAATCGCTGGGGGGCTACGTTGTCCACGGAGTCCCATTTCCCACGGAGACCGATCCCGAATCGCTGGCCTTCCTGAAGCAGATGGCACCGCTGCAGATCGAACAGCAGTATTCGATCACCTATCTGCAT
>CAZGCX010000145.1:0-6800 GCA_964524585.1 uncultured Anaerolineaceae bacterium | reverse complement strand
CTGATGGCCGGCCAGTTGGACGAAAGCCCGGTCCTGGCTGACCAGACGCTGATGATGCACTTGTTGACCAATCTGGTGGCGAACGGCCTCAAATACTCGACCGGCGACCAGGCACAGGTCCTGGTCGAAGCAGGGATTGCTGCGCGATCGGGCAGCCGCTGCGCGTGGCTCCGAGTGACGGACAACGGACCGGGCATCCCGGCAGAGCATCTTCCGCATCTGTTCGATCGCTTCTACCGGGTCGATCCAGCGCGAGTCCGAATTCACCCCGACGTGGACCTGGCCGATTCGGGCAGTGGGCTGGGGCTCGCCATCGTGCAGTCCATCGCTCATTCGCTGGATGGCGAAGTGGAGGTGCAGAGTCAGCTCGGCAGCGGAACGACCTTCACGGTCTGGCTGCCGCGGGCGAGTTGACAGTGGGCGCGAACTGGATAGCCGCCGCACTGTGGTTCGCCGCGCCGGGTCCCGCGCGCTGGCCGGTCATCGCTCTGTCGCTGGTCGCACTGGGCACCGGCGCAGGCGCGATTGTTGCCAGCTACTTGACAGCGGGGAGGTGGGCCTTCCTACTGCTCAAACCGCTCACGACCATCCTGATTCTTGGGGTGGCGTTGCTCTCGGGCTCAGGGCCGACCAGCACCTACTCGGTGCTGATCGCGCTGGGCCTGGTGTTTGCAGTGCTTGGAGACGCGCTGCTCATGTTCCCCGAACAGTTCTTCGTCGGCGGAGTCATGAGCTTTGGTGCCACACATGCGCTCTACCTGACGGCGTTCGTCGTAGCCATAGGTCTGGCATTGAACGGAGTGGTCAGCGCAGCACTCGCCCTTCTGGCGATCGTGCTCACAGCGTTCATTTGGAGTGGGGTGAAGGTCTCGCTTCGACCGCCGATCGTGCTGTACGTGGCACTGATCACGGCCATGGCGGCGCAGGCCAGCGGCGCGGCGCTCGCACAGCACACGCTCGGGACCACCGTAGCCGCTGCGGGCGCATTGTTGTTCTTCGTTTCCGATGCGGTTCTGGCGGTCGACCGCTTTAGGGCGCCATTCCCTGCGGCTCGGGCCGTTGTGCTGTCGAGCTACTGGGTCGGGCAGTACTTGATCGCGCTGTCGAGTGGATTGGTGGCCTAGCCTAGTTCGACCAACGGCGGGAGGGCGCAAAACCACCGCCACGGGTTCCGCCTCCCGCCTCGGATCCAGCCTGCCGCCATGGGGCATTTCGCTTTAGAATTCGGACAATCGAATGTGAGCCAGCCGCCGCCTCCGGCGGTAGTATGGCTAGATAGATCGCCAGTAAAGGAGAACGAGCGCATGAGCGGTGTACGGGTTCTGGTGGGCACCAAGAAGGGTGCCTTTGTTCTGACCTCCGAGGGCAAGCGAAAGAACTGGGAGATCAGCGGGCCGCATTTCGGTGGGCAGGAGATCTACCACCTCAAAGCGTCGCCAGCGGAGCCGAACCGAATCTATGCCTCGCAGGCCACCGACTGGTTCGGCCAGGTGATGCACCGGTCTGACGATGGAGGAAAGACCTGGGAGACGGTTGGCAACGAGTTCCAATACGCCAGCGAGCCGAAGAAACACCAGTGGTATGACGGCACGCCGCACCCGTGGGAGTTCAAGCGAGTCTGGCACCTGGAACCTTCGTTGAGCGATCCGGACACGGTGCTGGCAGGGGTCGAAGATGCAGCCATGTTTCGGACGATCGACGGCGGCCAGACCTGGCAGGAATTGCCTGGATTGCGCGAACACGAGACCGGGACCAAGTGGTCGCCGGGCGCCGGCGGTTTGTGCCTGCACACCATCCTGGTGGATCCTAGCGACCAACAGCGAATGTACATCGCTATCTCGGCTGCGGGGGTCTTTCGAACCGACGATGGAGGAACGAACTGGCGGCCGATCAATCGCGGGCTGAGCTCTAACACGATTCCGGAGGAGCAGGCGGAAGTTGGTCACTGCGTGCATCGCATCGCGCTGCATCCTTCGCGCCCCGAAGTGCTGTTCATGCAGAAGCACTGGGATGTGATGCGCAGCGACGACGGTGGCGAGAACTGGCATGAGATCAGCGGCAACCTCCCATCCGATTTCGGCTTCGTGGTGGACGTCCACGCCCACGAACCGGAGACGATCTACGTGATTCCGATTGAGAGCGATTCGCTGCACTACCCCCCGGAGGGGAAACTGCGGGTCTACCGGAGCAAGAGCGGCGGTAACGAGTGGGAAGCGCTCACTAAGGGCCTGCCGCAGAGCAACTGCTATCACAATGTCTTGCGAGACGCGATGTCGGTCGATCGGCTGGATCCGTGTGGGATCTACTTTGGCACCACTGGCGGCCAGGTCTATGCCTCAGCGGATGCCGGTGACAGCTGGCAGGCGATCGCCACCGACTTACCGCGGGTGATGTCGGTCGAAGCCCAAATACTGCCGTAGCCCGATTCGCCTCCCTGAATTGGCCCGGAGCCGATCGGCTCATCTCGAGCTTCGGGAGCGGCTAGTACACTGCCGCCATTCCCAGGGGAAGAATACGGAAGTGACTGAAATCCGAGTGGTGCTTCCCTACCACCTGCGCAATCTGGCGCAGGTCGGGAAGGAAATCAGCCTGCAAGTTGGTGACCCGGTGACCCATCGGGCGCTGCTCGACGCGCTCGAGACCGCCTACCCGACATTGCGCGGGACGATCCGAGACCACACCACCAAACAGCGGCGCCCACTGGTACGCTTCTTTGCGGTCGGGGAGGATCTGTCGTTCGAACCTCCAGACGCTGAATTGCCTCCGGCGGTTGTGGCAGGTGAGCAGCCGTTCATGATCGTCGGAGCGATTGCGGGCGGCTAGACCGCTGGCAACTCCCGCCCAATGAAGATCCATCTGGTCGACGGCACCTACGAACTGTTTCGCAGTTTCTTTGGGCCGCCGCCCAAGAAGGCGCCAGACGGCCGTGAGGTCGGCGCCACGCTCGGGCTGCTCCGCACGCTGCTGTACCTGCTCACCAGGTCCGGCGCGACCCACGTCGGCTGCGCCTTCGACCACGTCATTGAGTCATTCCGCAACGACCTGTTTCCCGGCTACAAGACCGGCGCCGGGGTCGATCCGGACTTGATGGCCCAGTTTCCACTCGCCGAGCAGGCGGTTGCCGCACTTGGGCTGGTGGTGTGGCCGATGGTCGAGTTCGAAGCCGATGACGCAATCGCCACCGCTGCGGTTCGCTTTCAAGGTGAGCCGGAGGTCGAGCAGGTGGTCATTTGCTCGCCAGATAAAGATCTGGCGCAGCTGGTGGACGGGAAGCACGTGGTCTGTTGGGATCGGCGGCGGGAGATCGTATACGACGAGCAAGCGGTCCGCGAGAAGTACGGCGTCTCCCCGGTTTCGATCCCGGATTGGCTGGCGCTGGTAGGTGACTCGGCTGACGGGATTCCTGGCATTCCCTCCTGGGGAGCCAAGTCCAGTGCCGCCGTACTGTCGGAATTCCAACACATCGATGACATCCCAGAGGACTACGAGCAGTGGGGATTGTCCGCCGGTCGAGCGCGACGGCTGGCCGAGAACCTGGTGGCGCAGCGTGACGAGGCGCTGCTCTACCGCACACTGGCCACACTGCGTCGGGATGTCCCTTTGAAAGAACACATCTCCGATCTGGAGTGGCGTGGTGCGCGTCCGGAACTGCGTGAGTTGTGCGCTGAGCTCGGGTTTAGAGGGTTCGTCGAGCAGATCCCGCGCTGGACGCCAGCTTGATACGGGTGCCCAGTCGAAGAACTGGGTCAGGAAGATTCATGCGTTCTGTCATTGTCGCCGCTTCTCAAACACTTTAGACTGCCCCAGTCGGAACCCACACGATCTCAATTCAGAGGAGCTTCAATGTCGACGAATGTTCGGTTCGTGCCGCTGGTTCTCTCTGCTGCCCTATTGGCGTGTACCGTAACCTTTCCATCGCTGCAGCGGGTAACCGGGTCGGGGAACCTCATCACACTGACTCAGGACAATGCAGACTTTGATCGGGTCGAGATTACCAATGCCTTTGAGGCGGACATTCAGCAAGGGGCCTCGTTCTCGGTGGTTGTCCGGATCGATGACAACCTTGAGAAGTACCTGCAAGTCACGCAGGCTGCCGGTCTTCTGACGATTGGCTTGGAGCGCGATTCGGGGCTAACCCTGAACCGCGTGACACTGGAGGTCGACATCACCATGCCGGTCCTTACCGCCATTGAGGTCAGCGGTGCCGGCAATGCGACCGTTTCCGGGTTTGAGTCTTCCCAGTCGTTTGATATGGAAGCCTCTGGAGCTAGCACGATCCGTGGCGACATCCAGACCGGAGACATTCGACTCAGCGCCTCCGGCGCCAGCACCATTTCGCTGAGTGGGTCGGGAGGAGCGCTGACGCTCGACGTCAGCGGCGCCAGCCAGGCTAATCTCGAAGAATTCGAGACGACCGATGTCGATGCGGTACTTGGGGGTGCGAGCACCGCGGTGGTCAACCCATCGGGCACGCTTGATGTCGACGCGAGCGGAGCATCGAGACTCACCTATGTCGGTAGTCCAATCCTGGGAAGGATGGACCTGTCCGGTGCTTCGAGCGTAGACGAGAGGTAGGGACGGCTGGGCGTTCGCGCCCGGCGACCTGGCGATGGGCCCTGCCCAGTCGCAAATAGAGTGGATGCCAACGGAGAAAGTCAGGGGCAAAGGAACCAATACTGGGTGCCGCCGCTGATGGAATGCCTGGGGATGGCCGAAGTCGAGCACAACCCGCGAAGCAAACGGATGCGGACCAACTAGACATCGATACGCGCCGATCCGGAGCTGCGCACGTTGCAGGACTTCGCGGCGCTCTCCGCGGTGCCGAAGCGTGAACGCTTCGTGTCCGCACAACTCTGCTTCCTAGGGTACCCAGACCCCACGGACCATACCTCGCTGGACATTCTTCACGTATTGTCGAATAATCGAGCAAGGGCGCCGCGGGCGCCGGACTAGTTTTCATCCTACGGAGGGAATGAGCATGAAGCGCAGTGTCGCAACGTCAGTCGCTGTGAGCCTTTCGTTTACTCTGCTGGTGGCCTGTGTGCCGACACCCGAACCGACGGCGGTTGGCCCAAGCGGACCGTGCTCGTTCACCGCGAGGGCGGACCTTGCCGTTTACCGGCTGCCCGACTCGACGTCAGACATCTTCGGCACACTGCCGACGGGTGAGACGCACGAAGTGTTGGCCCAGACGGCAGATGGCTGGCTCGGATTCGACCCCGGTATCGCCCAGGCGGGGAACATCGGCCTGGCGCACCATCGCTGGGTCTTCAACTACGTCGAGGTCAGCCCCTCCTGTTTGAGTTCGGTGGACTTGGTCACATTGGAGCAGGTCATGGCAGACCTCGAGGCGTCTGGATAACCTGTGCAGTTGAATCGCGCGGCGGCCCGGCTTTCTCTGGCAGCAGTCTTGCTGCTTGTGATCGCGCCCCCCGCCATGGCCCAGGAGGGAGACGAGACCGTGGGGCGCGATCCTGCCTACGAGCAGGTAATCTATGACCGCCTGGAACAGATCAATCCAGAAGCGGTGCCGGTATTTCAGCGCGCAACCTACGACATGGACCAGGGGAATTTCAGCGACGCCCGCAGCGGTTTCCAGCAAGTGCTTGAAATGGCGGAAGGCTTTCCGGACGCTGCCCGGCGGCTCAGTTCGGTCGAGATTGCCCTGGGAGACGTGGTGTCTGCCTTGAGCCACGCCCAAACAGCATACCGGGCTGATCCATCTGCATACAATCGATCGGCGCTGGCCTACGCGCTGCTGGCGTCCGGCGTGCCTTCGAACCTACCGGCGGCACTAGAGCACGCCTCGGCAGCCGCGGCCGAGCTGCCGGACGACCCGTTTGCCCAGTACGTAATGGCGCTCACCGCCTACGCCAGCGAAGACGTCGATGCCCTGCGCCAATCCAGTGCGGCAATGGTTCGATTGTTTCCGGACGACCCGCTGGGGCACTTCTTTACCGGGGTGGTGGCTGCCGATGATGGCCGCTGGCTCGATGCCGAGACCGAGCTTCAGCTCTCGCAGGAGTTTGGGATGCCGTCGGAGCAGGTTCAGCAAGTGCTCGATTCCGGAGTCCGGACTCAGGCCAGGATCCAACGTACGTTGCGGGCTGGCAGTTATGGACTGGCAGGCTGGGCCGGCGGGCTGGTGCTGCTGTTTGCCGCCGGCCTGGTTTTGAGCTCGATCACGCTGCGCGAAGTTGCGCGGTCAAAGGGCGGTGCGCACGAAACAGCGACCCCAGCGGAGCGTGCGATCCGTGCCGCCTACCGGGTCGTGATCGTAGCCAGCTCGGCGTACTTCTATGTGTCGATCCCACTGCTCATCCTTGCGGTGGTGGGGCTGGCGGGAGGCGCGTTCTATCTGTTCTTGGAGCTTGGCCGAATCCCGGTTCGGTTGATGGTCTTCATTGGCCTGGCGGCGCTGTACACAATCTACGCCATCGTCCGCAGCGTCACAGCAAGGGTCCGAGACGAAGCTCCGGGACGTCCACTCCCGCGCGAGCAGGCACCTGGTCTGTGGTCGGTGAGCGAAGAGGTAGCCAAGCGATTACGAACCGAGCCGATCCAGGCGGTGTATGTCACGCCTGGTACCTCCATCGGGGTGATGGAGCGCGGCGGGACGCTCGAGAAGATGCGCGGCGGTGGAGAGCGCAGCCTGGTTCTTGGCCTCGGTGCGCTTCCAGGCATGACGCAAGGACAGTTCAGGGCGATCCTTGCTCACGAGTACGGTCATTTCTCGAACCGCGATACCGCGGGCGGGACGCTGGCGTTGCGGGTGAAGTTGGCGATGCAGCAGCTGGCGC
>CAZGCX010000144.1:0-6864 GCA_964524585.1 uncultured Anaerolineaceae bacterium | reverse complement strand
CCCACTCAAGTGGCTTTGGCGGCGGTGATCTGAGTGCTTGCTCGGTCGATCATCGTGGTCGATTTGTCACTGAAATGGAAAGTTGCCCTCGTAATCGCGGTGAGTTTCATGTCAGCTCTTGCCCTGGTGCGTGACGCCAAACACATGATGCTCTTCGCCTTCGCAGTGATGACTCCGTTCTCGATCGGCACTGGCCTTCCGGTGTTCCTGGCCCGCCCACAGCACGTCGGCCTGTCAGTTGCGATCTTTGTACAGTTGATCGATCTGCTCGTTTTTGCACTGCTTCTCGGACACTTAGGTCGAATGGCAACTCATCGGGCGGAGTTCAAGACCTTTCCTTTCATGACCATTCCCGCACTTGCCTGGATCATTGCCAGCGCGCTATCAGCAGTGGGTGCTCAGGACCCAACTCTGTCGCTGATACAGATATTCCACATGTGTCGGCTGTTTCTTGGCTGCGTGATCCTCGCGAATGTCATCGAGAAGCCCAAAAGCCTCCAATGGGCAATCTCAGGGCTGCTATTAGGGGCAGCACTCCAGGGTATGTTGGGTGGCTATCAGGCACTGGCAGCGCGGCCAGCCGGTTTGGAGTTTCTTGGGGAAGCATCTGAGCTATTTCCCTTGGGGCTTGACACGGGCGTCACCTATCGGGCTTCCGGCACAATCGGCCATCCGAACGGTTATGCAATGTACTTGGCTGCCGTTTCGCCATGTGCAATTGCAACGCTCTTTTCCCGCACACGGAGGGGGCTGAAGCTTTTGGTTGGCTGCGTGCTGGCCTTGAGTGTAGTCGGCCTGCTCTTCAGTCTGTCGCGGGGAGGTTGGGTAGGCCTTGTTTTGGCATCGCTTGTCGTTCTCGGTCTCGCAGTACAACGTGGACATGTCAAGATGCAGGCATTGGTGGGTTCGCTAGTTGTGGTGGCGCTTGCCCTGCTTGGGTTAGCACTAGCGAGCCCCGACTTGATTGCGAGCAGAGTCCGGTCGGATGACAGAGGCGCGGCGGTTTCTCGTCTTACGCAAGCCCAAGGTGCGCTGGCGGTATTTCAGGATAACCCCGTCGTCGGCATTGGACTGAACAACTGGACGTTGCGAGTGAGGGAATACAGCATGGCATCTGTAGCCAGCTACGGCGGGCCGGTGATTGTCCACAACATATATTTACTAACCGGCGCAGAAACAGGACTCCTCGGTCTGGCCACTTTTGTTTGGTTTCTCATCACCTTGATGAGACACAGCTGGCGAAGCCTTGCCCGCCAACCAGGGGAGTTGATCTGGGTAGGCGGTGCAGGCCTCGCGGGGGGATTCGTCGCCCTCGCTGTGCACGGACTTGTGGACTATGACCTCCTGGCCAATTTGCGCGTCTTTGGTTTGTTCTGGCTACTCGCAGCAATGGTGGCGAGTATCGAGTCTTTTGAAGATCTTCAACGACAACCCGGCCAGATATCAAAGACAAGCGAATGGGCCACAGCATCGGACCAGACGTTTGGACAGTGAAGATCACTTACATGGCGGGATGTGTGAACCCAATCCAGACCCCCGCCGCAGCTTTTGGGCACTGGATCCCCTGATGATCCGGAATCACTAAACGAATGATTGGCTTCCTCACCCGAATGCTTCCAGCTTCCCTTGCCAGCCTGACTTCTCGTGGCCTCGGTCACCGAAGGATCGTTGCAAATACTGGCTGGTTGGTAACCGACAATGTGATCAACGTGGTCGCTGGCCTGTTCGTGGGGGCTTGGGTTGCGCGGTATCTCGGGCCAGCGATGTACGGTGTATACAACTATGCTCTGGCATTTGTCCTTCTTTTCAGTCCCATCGTAGGGCTCGGCCTGAAAGACATAGTTGTAAGGGATATCGTGCGGTCGCCGGCGCGCCGCCATGAGATCTTAGGAACTTCCTTCGGCCTGCAGAGCAGCGCAGCAGTGGTGACATTGGCCCTGGCCGTGCTCGTTGCCCGGTTCGCTCGACCAGGCGATACCGTCATTCTTTGGTTGGTTGGGATACTGGCCGCTCGATTCCTATTCCAAGCGGTCGGCGATACCTTGGACTTCTGGTTTCAATCTCAGGTTCAAGCCAAATACACGGTTTGGGCGAGAAACATCGGTCTCGTTCTGATATCGGTGGCAAAGATTGGCCTAATACTTGGCGGCGCTTCGCTCGTCGCATTCGGCGCAGCAGCGCTCAGCCAGGCGGCAATCACGGCAGCGGCGTTGGTGATCTTTTACCTCGTGAGTCGCCAAACACTGTCATCCTGGCGCCCCAACCTTCACACGGCAAAGGAATTGTTGCGAAGCAGTCACCCGCTGATTGTCTCTGCCGTCGCGATCACCATCTACATGCGGGTCGGGCAGGTCATACTTGGAACGCTGGCAAGCGAAGAGCAGGTCGGTCTCTATTCTGCTGCGGCGCGGTTATCCGAACTGTGGTACTTCGCGCCGGTGGCGATCTCATCATCAGTCTTTCCCGCAATTGTCCGGTCCCTGCAAACTGAAAGCCACGAGAAGTTCGCGCGCCGAATGCAACTCTACTACGACGTGATGGCTGGGCTTGCTTACGCGGTGGCAATCCCGACCGTCATCCTCGCCCCATTCCTGGTTAGGGTGCTGTTCGGTTCCGACTATTTGGGAGCAGTTCCGATCTTAAGGATCCATATCTTGGCTTACGTGTTCATCTCCCTCGGGGTCGCCCGTAGTCGATGGCTGGTTGCGGAAGACAATATCCGATTTGGGATGGCGGCAACGTTGCTGGGAGCCGTGGTCGCAATCATCCTGAATCTCATACTCATTCCCAGGTACGGCGGTATGGGGGTGGCTTGGGCAGTTCTCCTGAGTCAGGCCATTTCCACCTATCTGTCTAGCGCCCTCTCCAAGCGCACATGGCCTGCTTTGGGCCAGCAAAGCAGATCATTGATCCTTGCATTTAGGTTGCCATCCCTGACGAAGGCGCTGGACGAGATCCTATAAGGCAATGCATCCAGTCATTCTCATGTACCACTCGATCACCGCGGCGCGGCCCACTGATACGTATGCGGTGTCAGCCGAGTCGCTGGACGAGCACATTCGATGGTTATTGAGCCACGGCTATGCATTTGTCCCGCTGGAAGAGCTCGTTGACTCAAAGCAACGGGCCCGTGCCAAAGTTGCGAGGCCGGTCGCTTTGACCTTCGACGACGGATATCAGGACTTCGCGGAGAACGCGCTTCCTGTACTGATGAAATATCATCTTCCCGCGACCGCATTCCTCGTCACTGATCGGATTGGCAAAATGTCAAGTTGGCGAGGTGCCGCCCGAGAACTGCCGCTCATGACGCGGGCTCAAGTCAGGGAGCTCAAGGCCTCCGGCGTCAACCTCGGCAGTCACACGCTGAGCCATGTGGACTTGACCGCTGTCGAAAGCCCCGCAGAGTTGGAACGCCAACTGGTTGAGTCGAGGAAGGCGCTCGCAGAATTCGAAGAGGAGTTCCCAGCCTTCTCGTACCCGTGGGGGAGACACACAGGTCGGGAAGTCCAAGCGGTGAGGGCTGCGGGCTATGAATGCGCTGTGGCGATAGATGAACCCGCCTTCTTTGGTGCGGATCGGTGTTTCCGCATGAGTAGGATCCCGATGCGCAAGGACACTGACGCCCTCGCGCTCGGGGCACTTGTGAGCGGCCCATCATTGCGACGCAGACTTGGCAGCCAGGCTCGCCATCTCCTGCGCGCTCTGGTCAACTAGGCGCATCGAAAAGTGGTTAAACCCAAAGTCACGTTTGGCATGATCGTACTCAACGGAGAGCCGTTTGTTCGCTACAACCTGCGGGCACTCTATCCATTCGCTCATCAGATCATCGTTGTGGAAGGAGCTGCGAAGGGGGCAGCGAAGATCGCTTCGTCTGATGGGCATTCCACGGACGGGACCTTGGACTCGATTGCCCAGTTCATTGCGCACGAAGACCCTGACGATAAGGTCCTCTTTGTGACAGCCGAGGATGAAGGATACTCTGACGGCTTCTGGCCGAGGGAGAAACTCGAAGCGAGTCAGGCATATGCTAAGCGGGCGACAGGCGACTACCTGTGGGAGGTCGATGTCGACGAGTTCTACCTTCCCGAAGACATGATGGAAGTATTTCGAATCCTGGGTGCTGGGAGTGCGCTGGGTGCGCTCTCGTTCCACCAGATCACATTCTGGGGAGGATTCGATTACCTCGCCGATGGCTGGTATCTGCGGCTAGGCTGGGCCGCCGATGGGATCAACCGAGTGTTCAAGTGGGGAGACGGGTATCAGTATGTCACCCATCACCCACCTACCGTTCACGATGAACGCGGCCATGACGTTCGAAGCGCAGGTTGGCTGGATGGCCGCTCTACTTCCGGTATGGGAATCTACATGTACCACTACTCATTGGTTTTTCCGCGACAGGTCCTCGACAAGAGTGCCTACTATGCGCAAGCGGATTGGGCGGGAATCCATGGTGCGGCACGGTGGGCAGAAGAGAGTTTCCTTACTTTGAAACATCCCTTCCGCGTTCACAACATGTATCAGTATCCGAGTTGGCTGGAGAGATTCAATGATGTCCACCCGCCACAGATTGTGGCCTTGCGCAAGGATATTGCATCAGGACTCGTGAATGCCGAACTCAGACCGGTCGAAGACACCGAAGAGCTCCTCGAATCCCACGCTTATCGGATTGGTCGAGCGGGACTTAAGCTACTCGAACCCTTGAATCGAATTGCAGGAAACCCATGGCGGCGCGTCCGCAAGCTGGCAGCCCCATTCTGACTAGAGTGACTGTCTCCCCGAGCTCTGGGGTAAATGCGGCGCAGCATCATCCAGCCCTCGCGCTGGACCGGTTCGATATCGGCCGCCGAACCCTCGTGGTCCAGCAGCTCAAGTTGACGGAGGGTGTGTGCACATTGTTCATGTGAACACGATGGACAGGGCGGGAGGAGCAGAGAGGGTCGCCTTGACCCTGTCACGCGCCTACCAGCAGAGGGGCCACCGGAGTAGCTTTCTAGTCGGGTATAAGCGAGGAGAGGATCCGAGTGCAGTGGTGGTGCCCCTTCGAAATGCTGGGGATCGTGGTGTTGGGTGGGAGCGGCTTTGGCTCGGGGCCGGCGATCTAGTCTCAACGATGATAGGACAAGTCCGCGGAGCAAAGAAGGCGCGTACTCTGATGAGGTTGTTAGCCAGACCACGGTTGCTTCTGGAGTTCGAAAGAGGCTACGAGGATTTTGATTTCCCCGGTTCGTGGCGGCTGCTTGACCTTGTGGATGGACAGCCCGATATCCTGCATTGCCACAATCTTCATGGAGGCTACTTTGATCTTCGAACTCTGCCTCGGCTGAGCCACGGTGTTCGAACCGTCTTGACCTTACACGACATGTGGTTGCTGAGCGGTCATTGCTCATATTCGTTCGACTGCGAGCGGTGGGAAACTGGTTGCGGCTCATGCCCTGATCTCAGCATCTATCCAGCAATTCGTCGTGATGCCACGGCCCACAATCTGCGGCGCAAGGGCCTGATCTATCAGCAGAGCCGCCTGCATGTGGCTACTCCAAGCCACTGGCTCATGTCCAAGGTGGAACGATCAGTCCTTGCCAGTGGTATTGCCGGATCTAGGGTTATCCCCAACGGTGTAGACCTGGCTGTCTTTCACCCTGGTGATCGACAGGAAGCCCGCGCTACCCTGGGCTTGCCGCCCAGTGCTCGAGTGGTGCTTCACGTCGGCTATCGCACTCACAGTAATGCACGTAGGGACTTTGGGGCATTGCGGGAGGCAGTCAAGATTGCGGCCGATCGTGCCCCTGATCAGCAGATTACTCTGATCTGCGTGGGGGAGGAGCGCAACCCTGAACATGCCGGACGCGCTGAATTGCGATTCATTGGCTATCAGAATGACCAACAGGTCGTGGCTCAATACTACCGGGCCTCCGATATCTATCTCCATGCAGCGAAAGCGGACACCTTTCCCACCGTGGTTCTCGAGTCACTTGCTTGCGGTACCCCCGTGGTGGCTACGGCAGTCGGAGGAATCCCTGAGCAGGTGACCGACGGCGCCACAGGCTTCCTGGTGCCGCCGACCGACTCGCAGTCCATGTCCGAAGCGATATTCAAGCTTCTAACGGATGAGCCGAATCGTTTGCGGATGGGCCGTCGAGCGGCCCACGACGCCAGAAAGCGATTCGGCTTGGATCGGCAGGTAGAGGCCTATCTGACCTGGTATGAGGAGCTTCTGGCCGCCGACGAGGTTATGCCGGAACATCAGCGCGCCCATTGGTCGAGGAAGTCTGCTCATGAACAGCCCTGATACGAAACATCCACTGGAACCCAGCGCCGGTAGATCGCCACGAAGCTCTAGGTTGCCGCCATCTCGGACCTGGAATCTAGAAGCTAGCAGAGTCTCCTGAGCTGATGGCATGTGTCATTCAGAGCAGGTGGGCAAACGGCCGAGCAATCATGCTTTCCCCTGTCGTTGAAGACCGGATCATCCGCAAATGCACATCGGCTTGATCACCCGTAGTGACGTCGGCTACACGCTCGACTTGGCCAACGATTTGCATCAAGCTGGGATCGTGGTCACCGTGTACATGTGTCACGAACACACGATCCGAGAGACCGGACCCGCTGATCGACCGATTGAACGTCTGTACAATTCGGAGATCATCCCGCGTGCTGTTGGGGTCCGGCTCATTAAGTTGCCTCGGAGGCGTGATTTGCGCTCTTTCATGAAGATGAGGGATCTGGCGCAGATGATTGGTGCCGACGGTCTAGATGTAGCGCATGTCCTTGCGTCGCCGGATGACCCCTGGCTCGCCATTCTTCCAAGCATGGTGCGCGAGGTTGCTGTGGTGTCAACCATGATTGTCCCGGAGCCAAACGTTGGGG
>CAZGCX010000143.1:0-6934 GCA_964524585.1 uncultured Anaerolineaceae bacterium | reverse complement strand
GCCGCTGACACCGTCGGGGCCGTTCGTGTTGGCGAACATCGGGTTGTCGTCGATCTGCGGTTGCTGGCGCTTAGCGCCCTGACTGAAGCGTGCCGGGTCGGCGGCATAATCCGCCAGCTGGGCCTGGATCTCAGGCGCCTCACTCAGGTCCACCGCGGAGTCGAGCAACTCAAGAATGGTGCGCCGGCTGCGTTCAACTCGCTCGCTGCGGGTGTGAATCTGCATGCCTTCCCGCACCTCTGCCACGCAGGCCGGCTGCAGCAGGCGTGAGCCTTCGACCTCCACCACGCACATGCGGCACAGGCCGTAGGAACTGGTGTGGTCGTGATAGCAAATGGTCGGGATCTCGGGCAATCCGGCCTCCCGGCCGGCCTGCAGAATGGTCGTACCGGCGGGAACCGTGAGTTCCTGGTCGTCGATGGTCAGCTGAGTCATGGTCGGCTGGGTCATGGTTGGCTGCCTCCGGCGGTGCCGGCCAAGGCGACGGCCCGCGGCCCGAGCTCATCCAGGGGATCCTGGCCCATCAGCCGCTCCGGGTGAGTGTAGACGTTCATGCTTTGCCGGCGCAGGTAGCCACAAAGCGTGATGTTCCACTCTTCCGCCAGCCTGACCGACAGGCTGGTGGGCGAGGTGCGGGAGGCCACGATCAGACATCCCATCCCGGCCGCCTTGTGGATCATCTCCGAGGAGATCCGACCGGTGGTCAGCAGCAGCATGCCCGCTGAGTCGATGCTTCGCCGCAGGCACTCCCCGCGCAGGCGATCGACGGTGTTGTGCCGCCCAATGTCTTCGGTGACCAAAAGCAACTCACTTCCGTCGCTAAGCCCCGCCGAGTGCACCCCTCTGGCGCGGGCATACAGGCTGTTCTTCTGCTGCAGTTGACGCATCAGCTCGCTTAACCGCTGCGGCTCGATCTGCAATGTGCCGGCAATCGGAGTCTGTTGGATGGCCAGATCGGTGAATGTAACCCCGCCTCCGCAACCGGAGGTGATGACCCTGCGCCGCGGGCGGTCCCAGATCGGGCCCGACAGCCACAAATCAACGCAGTCGCCGGCAGAGCAGACATGCTCGATCTCGACCTCGGAATACTTGTTCAGCAATCCCTCGTTGGCCAAGAATCCGATCGCCAGTTGCAGCGGGTCGCGCGGGGTGCACATCAGCGAGACCAACTCGCGGCCGTTGACGAATACGGTGATTTGTCCCTCTTCGATGACCTCGGCCTCGGTCTCAATCCAGCTCTGATCGAACCGCTGGTAGCGGAACGGGATTGCGCCGCGCGGCTCGGTGGTGTCACCCATGGCCGTGCTCACTGAACAGGTCCGGCCACAACTCCATCGCGCTGAGCACAGCTGAGGCTGCAGTCTGGCCCAGCCCGCACAAGGAGGCGTCGGTCATCGTCCATCCGACATCGGTCAGGGTCTGCACCGTATCCGGCCAAGGGGCACCACCAGCCAGCGCCTGCAGCATCTCGAATTGCCGTTGGGTGCCCAGCTGACAGGGATAGCACTTGCCACAGGATTCTTCGGCGAAGAAGTGCGCCAGGCCAGCCAGCACCAGCCGCAAGTCTCGATCCTGATTGAATGCCATCACCACCCCGGATCCGAGCGGCAATCCAGCGGCCCGCAGGTCTTCGAAACTCAACCTGACATCCAGCTGGGCTTCGGTGGCGAAGGCGCCGGCCGCACCACCCAGCAGGATCGCCTGTAGGCCGCCGCGCACTCCGCCGCCAAATTCGAGCAGCTCGCGCAGCGTGACGCCAAACGGAACCTCATACAGGCCGGGCCGCTCGACGTCTCCGGAGAGGCAGAACAGCTTGGTCCCCGGCGAATCGGCCGTACCGTGAGAGCGGAAGGACTCGACCCCCTCCCTCAGGATCAGCGGTACGGTTGCCAGAGTCTCCACATTGTTGATGACGGTCGGTTTTCCAAACAGCCCCACGGTGGTCGGGAAGGGTGGCTTGATGCGCGGAAAGCCCCGCTTGCCTTCGATCGACTCGAACAGGGCGGTCTCCTCGCCGCAGATGTAGGCGCCCGCGCCGCGACGGATCTCGACCTCGAAGTCGAAGCCGGATCCGAGCAGATTGGTGCCCAGATAGCCGTCCGACGATGCCTGGTCGATGGCGTGCTGCATGGTTTCTGCTGCCTGTTGGTATTCTCCACGGATGTAGATGAATCCTTTAGAGGCGCCGATGGCAAAGCCGGCGATGATCATGCCTTCCAGGCTGGCGTGCGGATCGTCCTCCAGCAGCACCCGGTCTTTGAACGTCCCCGGCTCGGACTCGTCGGCGTTGTTCACCACATACTTCTGCTCACCCGCAGCCTCCGCAGCCCCGCGCCATTTCAGGCCGGTCGGAAAGGCCGCCCCGCCCCGGCCAACCAGTCCAGAGGCAGTGACCTGCTCGATTACCTGTTGTGGGTCGCCGGCCTCCAGAACCCGGCGCAGAGCCTGGTAGCCGCCGCTCTTGCGATAGTCCTGCAGACTGGTCGGCTGGCCGTTGCCGCAGTTGCGGGTCAGCAAGCGGGGCTCGCCTCCCACCACACTGCTCACCGGGGCCAGTCCACCGGCCAGCACCTCCGCTGGCTGTGGCGCTCCGCCGGCCGCGTAGGCCCGCGGACCGACCGCGATCACCGGGGCGTGCTCGCAACGTCCAAGACACGGCGAACGTTCGACGGTCCATTCCCCGTCGGGCGTCATCTGACCCGGTCCGACCTTCAGCTCGTCGCTGAGTGCGGCCAACCGTTCGGGTCCACCGAGCATTGAGCAGGGTGGATCGCCGCACACCCGAATCACCTGGCGGCCGGTCGGCTGGGTATGGAACATCGAGTAGAAGTCGATCACGCCGTACACATCGGCCAGCGGCACTCGCAGCCGCCGGGCGACCTCTGCCGCGGCCGCCGGAGGGAGATACCCATACTCTTCCTGCGTGGCATGCAGCGCCGGCAGCAGCGCAGTACGGCCGCGTGCGGCATAGGGATTGAGCAACTCGACCAGCGGGTTCAGATCAACTGTGGTTTCGAGCGCAGGATTGGCCATCGAAGTAGGGTTCCAAATCCATTATAGCAACCGTCCGCCAAAGCCGTTCGCGCACTTTGGACGCGGCCGCCCCAGGCGGAAACCTGCTGAATAGTAGAATTGGCTCGGCGATCAAGGGTGAGGGCGGGGAACACATGACTGACGAGCACAGATATGAGTACCTGATTGTCGGAGGCGGAATGACGGCCGATTCAGCTGCGGGCGGAATCCGATCGGTCGATTCGGAGGGTTCGATCGGGATCATCAGCGTGGAGCAAGTTCCGCCCTACAACCGGCCACCACTCTCCAAGGGATTGTGGAAGGGCAAATCGCTGGACAGCATCTGGCGCGGTACTGCCGATCTGGGAGTCGACTTGTACCTGGGGCGTAAGGTGGAGAGCGTGGATCGCGCTCAACGCCGGGTGATCGATGCTCAGGGCGACCGCTACCAATACGACAAGTTGCTCTTGGCCACCGGCGGCCGGCCTCGCAGGCTGCCGTTTGGCGATGAATCGATCCTCTACTATCGCAGTCTGGCCGACTATCAGCGACTGCGGGAACTGTCCGAGTCGGCCCACAGCTTTGTCGTCATCGGCGGAGGTTTCATCGGCTCTGAGATCGCTGCGGCGCTGACGATGAATGACCTGCAAGTCACGATGGTCTTTCCCGAAGCGGGGATTGGCGGAGTTCAGTTCCCGGCCGGGCTGAGCGCTTTCCTCAACGATTACTACGGTGAGCACGGCGTGCAGGTGATCTCCGGCGAATCGGTCACCGGCCTCGAGTCGGGCCACGAACACCTCCACGTTATGACCAGCGGCGGCGGCACGCTGCACTGTGAAGCGGTGCTGGCCGGAATCGGCCTGGTGCCGAACACCGAGCTGGCTGAGGCAGCCGGGCTCACGGTTGATGACGGGGTGGTGGTCAGCCCGCAGATGCAGACCGACGATCCCGACATCTACGCCGCCGGCGACGTGGCGCGATTCTTCAATCCGGCGCTTGGCCGAGCAATCCGGGTTGAGCACGAAGACAATGCCAACACCATGGGCGAGTTGGCCGGAAAGTCAATGGCAGGTGAAGACGTGACCTACGATCACCTCCCGTACCACTATTCAGACCTATTTGAGCTCGGCTACGAAGCGGCGGGGACGCTGGACCCGGGGATGGAGACAGTCGAGGATTGGACCGACCCCTTCAAAAAGGGCGTGGTGTACTACCTGGACGGGGGCCGAGTTCGAGGCGTGCTGCTGTGGGACATCTGGGGCAAGGTAGACCATGCCCGGCAGCTGATCGCTGAGAGCGGACCATTTGAGGCTACTGATTTGAGGGGACGCATCAAAGCGGAGTAGCTGCCGCTTGGAGGCCAGGCGATGAGAGACATCCTCGAACAGGTTCGCCGTTGGCGGGAGGCAGGCGAGTCCCTGGCGGTGGCGACCGTCATCCAGACCTGGGGATCCTCGCCCCGCCGTGAGGGCGCCAAGATGGCGATCACTTCCAACGGAGAGTTTGCCGGCTCGGTGAGCGGTGGATGTGTAGAGTCTGCTGTGATCGAGACCGGCCAGCAAGTGCTGGCATCCGGCGAGCCGCAGTACCTACACTTCGGCGTTTCGGATGAAACCGCCTGGGGAGTCGGGCTGGCCTGCGGGGGCAGTCTGGATGTCTTTGTCGAACCGTTGGATCTGGAGCAATTCGATTTCTTATATGAATTGCTTGCCGCTGAGCGGCCGGCCGGGTCGGTGACATTGGTCAAAGGCGAGGCCGATCAGCTCGGCCGCAAGCTGTTCCTTGACCTCGACCAACCCACGCATCGCATGGGTACCTTGGATGACGATCAGGCAGTCGCTCTGGCCACAACTGCTGGGTCCTCCGGAATGCATGAACTGACGCTCGGCAAGCAGACGGCTGAGGCGTTCATCGATCTGATGCCGCCGCCGCCGACTCTGGTGATGATCGGCGGGGTGCAAATCGCGATCGCGTTGGCCGATCTGGCCAAGACCATGGGCTATCGGACGGTGATTGTTGATCCTCGCCGGGCATTTGCCACCCAGGAACGCTTTCCAGCCGTCGATCGGGTGCTGCAAGCTTGGCCGGGGGAGGCATTTGAGGAAGTCCCCCTCACCCGCTCCACCGCGGTGGTCACGCTGACCCATGATCCAAAGATTGACGAACCGGCGCTCAGCCTGGCGCTGGCCTCCAGTGCATTCTTTGTGGGTGCGCTGGGAAGTCGACGGACGCAGCAGCGTCGACGGGAACGGCTGTCGGCAGCTGGACTGAGCGAGGCGCAGTTGGACCGCTTGTACGGACCGGTGGGGATCGATCTGGGCGCCGACACCCCAGAGGACATCGCGTTGTCGATCATGGCCCAGGTCGTGGCCATCAAGAACCGAAAGGATTCCAATTGACCAAGCTCATGATTCCCGGCCCAGTCGCGGTCGACGACGAGGTGCTGCTCGAGATGGGCCGGCCGGTTCGACCGCACTATGGTCTGGAGTGGACCGCGTTGTACAACGAGACCCGTCAGTTGCTGAAGCAAGTGATGCGCACCGAGGCCGATCTCCACATCCTGGTCGGCTCAGGGTCCTCCGGGCTGGATGCGGCGGTGGGCAGCCTGACTGCCCGGGGCGAAACCGCGGTCATCGGGGACAACGGGTACTTCGGGGATCGCCTGATCCAAATCGCCGAGGGCTATGGATTGACCGTAGTTCCGGTCGAGTCGCCGCCAGGGCAACCGCTCGATCCGGCGGCCTTTGAACAGGCGCTGGACCAACATCCGGAGGCAGCATTGGTGGGCTGCGTGCACCATGAGACCGCCACCTCGGTGGTCAATCCGATCCAGCAGATCGCAGCAGTCACCAACGACCGGGAGGTTCCTATTTTTGTGGACACGATTTCGTCGCTTGGCGGCATCCCGTACGCCATGGACGAATGGGGTGTCGATGTCACGGTATCCGCCTCGCAGAAATGCCTGGGAGCCCCACCTGGCGTTGCACCAATCGCCATTAGCGAGCGGGCCTGGAGCACGATGGATCGCAAGCCGGCGCGGGGTCACGGCTGGTACCTGAATCTGCAGACCTGGCGCCAGTTCGCCGATGAGTGGGGCAAGTGGCACCCGCACCCGATCACCATGGCCACCAACACCGTGCTGGCACTGCGAGTGGGGGTCAAGAAACTGCTCGACCAGGGGCTCAACAATCGGATCGCCTACTATACCGGTCTGGCGCTACGTCTGCGGGCTGGGCTGCGGGCGGCTGGCATGCAACCCGTGACTCCCGATGAATCGCTTTCCCCGGTGCTCACCGCAGTCTACGCACCGGCGGGGATCAAGAGCGGCGAGGTCGTCCGCTACTTACGGGAGCAGCACGATGTGATGATCTCGGGCGGATTGGGTGAGGGCCTGCAGGATCGCATCTTCCGCATCGGCCACATGAGCCCGTTGGTGACTGAGGCCGACATCGATCAGCTCGTCGAGGCGCTGGGAGAATTCATGCGGCAGCGCGGCATTACCGCTGCTGCCTGAGGCGGCTTCTGCGGACCCGGCAAGGCCGATAACCGAACGGGCAAAGCCCAACCCTTGGGGCCACTCTCCGCCGCGCGTTGTCGGATGAGGCAGTTCTCTGTATCATGATGCCCAGTGGAAGACCTCTCCGGTAAACAGCTCGGACGCTACCAGGTCATTGCCCCGCTCGGCGAGGGGGGTATGGCCGCAGTGTACAAGGCTTACCAGCCAGGGATGGAGCGCTATGTGGCGCTCAAGATCCTGCCGCAGGCCTACGCTCGCGATCCGGAGTTCACTGGTCGTTTCGAACAAGAGGCCAAGGTTATCGCCAAGTTGCAGCACCCGCATATCTTGCCGGTGCACGACTTCGGTGAAGCCGAGTCCTACACCTACATCGTCATGCCGCTGGTCGATACCGGCACGCTGGCC
>CAZGCX010000142.1:0-6943 GCA_964524585.1 uncultured Anaerolineaceae bacterium | reverse complement strand
CCCAATCCTGCAGCACCAGAGTGTAGCGTGCCGACTCCGCCCGGCGTCGCAAGCTGTCGGAGCTATCGCGCATGATATCCAACGTTCCGCCGATCACGAAGTGCAGGTTCTGCCCCTTGCCCACCTCCCCCAATCCGCTCAATCCCATGCCGCTTCGATTCAACAGATCTGCATCATCGTAGTGGTCGATCACAACGATGATCGAGCGGGCCTGGTTGTCCTGAGGTTTGAATCCGTTGGTGCGGCCCTGCAGCAACTTGCGAACATTCTCGTCATACTCGGCGGTCAGCAGCTTCACCACCCGATCAAGCTCTTCGGCGCTGCTTACGGTCGCCAGCACATGGGGCAGCTGGTCTAGCGAGTTGCCGTCCCCGGCGCCAAAGTTGAAGAACCTGCGAGCCGGATCAGAAGCATCCACCAGCACCATCGCGACCTGGCTGGGCCGGTAGCAATGGGCCACCGAGAGCACGAATGAGCGCAAGGCGGTGGTCTTGCCGGTCATCGGCGGTCCGACCACCAGCCAATGCGGACCCTTGGACTCCAGCTCTACCAGGGTCGTCTCGCGATCCAGATCGTTGATCCCAATCGGGATCGCCAGCTCCGCGCTGCCTTTGCCAAGTGCCGGGACAATGCTCGGAAGCTCGATGATCTCGGGCAGCACCTCCACCGACTTGGCCCGCTTAGCGGCCAGTTTGGGATTGTCCTCGACCATGATTTCCCAACCCCTCGCCATCCGCTGCGCCAGATCGCGGAAGGTCTCACCCTCCGGGTCGGCGGCCGGCACCGCGGTGTGGAACTCAAGCGGATGCGGGCGGCCATCCACTGTGGCCACCATCAAACCCCGGCCAGGTTGGTCATTGATATTCACCCAACCGCGTCCAACGATGCTCGAGTAGTCGGTCGGATCGACCTGCGTGAAGGTCAGGCGCTGCCCCAGCACATTGAACAGGCGGCTGGGGACATCCCCGATCAGATTTGCAGTAAATGCGAAATACACACCAAACGATCGGCCGTCGCGCACCAGATCGATCAGGTCGTTCAGATACGCTTCATAGGTTTCCTTGAACTCGGCCACATTGTCGACCACCAGCAGCAGCGCCGGAAAGGTATCCTCCGAGTGCGCCTGGTTGTACTCCTGGATCGAGTCGTAGGCCTGAAGGATCCGCTGTCTTTCGTCAATGGTGTGACGCACCATGCGCAACAGCCGCTCCACCCGCTCGTCTTCGTTGGCGTCCACGATTCCGCCGACATGCGGCAGGTGCCGCAGCGATTTCAGCCCACCCCGGCCAAAGTCCAGGACCTGAATGTGCAGATCGGCCGGCGAGAGCGAGGCCGCCAACGAGATCATCAGCGATTTCAGGAAGGTGGTCTTGCCTCGGCCGGCAGCGCCGAAGATCACCAGCGGATCGCTGGCCAGATCAACCGTGAATACTGCCTGCTCGGCGCGGTACGGATTGTCCATGATCCCCACGCTGGCTTGCACCGGCAGCGGATTCTCCCAATTCACTTCCGGCCAGGGAGACTTGGCGCTGCTGTAGCTTAGCCAGCGGGCAACCCGCGGATCGATCACCAGTTGATCGCCCGGCTTGGAGCCCTGCACGTAGCTAGCGTCGACCTCTTCGGTCATGGACAGGATTGGCGGCAGCGGATCGGGCCACGGTTTGAACTGCTTGGGGACCCTCTGCTTTTTGGCTTCAGCTGCCATGGCGCCCACCAGCCAGTCGATCAGCAGCCCGGGCGCATTGTCTGGGGTGACCTCCAGCCCATCCAGGATCTCCTTGGATTTGTAGACTGGATCCTGACCGTCGTCGCTGTACTCGCCGCCGGCCCAGGCCGCCTGCAGCTCGGTCAGCGGCCCGCCCCCGATCTGGATGTAGCCCCGGCCGCCCAATGGGGGTAGGGTTGCGGCATCCGGTCGCTTTAGCAGTTCCTTGCTGTCCTCGGCGGTCTCTACCCGCAAGCAGATCCGGAACTTCATGTTCGCCCGCATCTGGTCGGTCACCATCCCCGCCGGCCGCTGCGTCGCCAGGATCAGCGTCGCCCCAAACGCCCGCCCCAATCGCGTGATGCTCTCAAACTGCGCCTTGTATTCCGGGTTCGCCATGATCATCTCGGCAAACTCGTCCACGATGATGAACAGGTGTGGAAACGTGTCCGGCAGCGCATCCCCCTTCTTCAGCTTCGGGATCACCTTCTTGCGGTAGTCCACCAGGTCCCCTACCCGTCCATCCGCCAGCAGCTTCGCCCGCCGGTCCAACTCGGCTTTGATCGCAATGAAGATCCGCTCGACCGCATTCCCCTGCAGATTGGTCGCAATGTCCACCACGTGCGGCAGCTTCTTGAAGGGCTCGAACGCCGCTCCACCCTTGAAGTCCACCAACACGAAGTTCACGATCCGCGGGTCGTACTCGATCGCCATCGACGCGATCAAGGTCAGCAGCAGCTCCGACTTGCCCGATCCGGTCGTGCCGGCCACCATCCCGTGCACCCCGTCTCCGTCCGCTTTGGCGGAGAACACCATATCCCGCACTTCCCGGCTGCTGATCAACCCCAACGGCGCACGCAGCCACTCCTGGTTCTCCGGCTGCATGCTCGCTTTCCAGTTCTCGGCAATCGGGATGTCACCGATGCGTGCCACCGGTTTGGCCAGCTTCATGGAGTACATGTCCAGCAGCGTCACCGAGCGCGGTAATTCAGCTGCCGGTCGGCGGCCGCCCTGGGCGGACCAAGCTGCATCCATCCGCTGCGCGAGCAGAGCGAATGGGTCGCCCTTGGCGCCCTCGATTGCCGGCACCCCGATCTGAAACTCCAACGGCTGGCCGCCGAGGTTGATCAGGCCGCGGCCTGGCACGTCTTCCAGGCTCAAGGCGCCCCGACCGACAATGTCGGCATACCCGTCAGTGTCAGCCAGCGTCAGCGTCAGGCGCTGGGAAAACAGGTTGTAGAGCTTGTTCCCCAAGTCGTTGGGAGAGGTCGCAGTCGCTACGTAGTAGATACCCAAAGATCGGCCGTCACGCACCATGGCGATCAGGTCAGCCATCAAGTGCTCATAGCTCTCCTGAAACTCGGCAAAGTTGTCAATCACCACCACGATTGCCGGAAACTGATTGGCCGGATCGTCCAACTTGTGGGCGTTGTATTCATGCAGCGAGGCGAAGCCAGCCAACCGTTCCTGCCGGTCCTTCATCTGGCCCAAGACCATGCGGAACAGCTGCTCGACCCGCTCGGGCTGAGAGGCGTCGATCGTGGCTCCCAGGTGCGGCAGGTCCTGAATTCCTTTGAGGCCGCCGCGGCCGAAGTCCAACGCAAAGATGTTCAGCTCGGCTGGGGAGCGCTCCCCCGCCAGTGCAGTAAACAGCGACTTTATGAAAGTGGTCTTGCCGCGACCGGCAGCGCCGAAGATCACCAGTGGGTCGCTGGCCAGATCAATCGAAAGCAGCCGCTGCTCGGCGTTGAACGGGTTGTCAATCAATCCAACCGGGGCGCTGACCGGGAGCGGTGCCTTCCAATCCCAGGCCTGCCACAATGATTTGCTCTTGTCGTTCTCACTCCAGGATTCGACTGCGGGATTAATGACCAGCGTCTTGGCCTTGTGCCCTGCGATGTAGCTGGCATCGACCGGCTGGTTGAGCGGCAACAACTGCGGGAGCGGATCGGGCCAGGGCTTCAACTGAGCCGGGACTTTTTGCCGCTGGGCTTCGGCCGCCATGGCGCCCACCAGCCAGTCGATCATCAAGCCCGGCTTTGCCCCCTCCGGCAGCGCCAGCACCTGCTGGATCTCTTCCGTGGGATAGTTCGGATCAGGGGGCACGTCGGTGTAGTCGCCGCCGGCCCAGGCCGCCTGCAGCTCGGTCAGCGGCCCGCCCCCGATCTGGATGTAGCCCCGGCCGCCCAATGGGGGTAGGGTTGCGGCATCCGGTCGCTTTAGCAGTTCCTTGCTGTCCTCGGCGGTCTCTACCCGCAAGCAGATCCGGAACTTCATGTTCGCCCGCATCTGGTCGGTCACCATCCCCGCCGGCCGCTGCGTCGCCAGGATCAGCGTCGCCCCAAACGCCCGCCCCAATCGCGTGATGCTCTCAAACTGCGCCTTGTATTCCGGGTTCGCCATGATCATCTCGGCAAACTCGTCCACGATGATGAACAGGTGTGGAAACGTGTCCGGCAGCGCATCCCCCTTCTTCAGCTTCGGGATCACCTTCTTGCGGTAGTCCACCAGGTCCCCTACCCGTCCATCCGCCAGCAGCTTCGCCCGCCGGTCCAACTCGGCTTTGATCGCAATGAAGATCCGCTCGACCGCATTCCCCTGCAGATTGGTCGCAATGTCCACCACGTGCGGCAGCTTCTTGAAGGGCTCGAACGCCGCTCCACCCTTGAAGTCCACCAACACGAAGTTCACGATCCGCGGGTCGTACTCGATCGCCATCGACGCGATCAAGGTCAGCAGCAGCTCCGACTTGCCCGATCCGGTCGTGCCGGCCACCATCCCGTGCACCCCGTCTCCGTCCGCTTTGGCGGAGAACACCATATCCCGCACTTCCCGGCTGCTGATCAACCCCAACGGCGCACGCAGCCACTCCTGGTTCTCCGGCTGCATGCTCGCTTTCCAGTTCTCGGCGAACGGAAGTTCACCGATCCGGCCGTAGTCCTTGCCGTCTCGCAGCGAGTACATCTGGAGCAGGTCAAACGAGCGCGGCAGCTCAGCCGCCGGCCGTTCGCCTCCCATGGCGGTCCAGACCCGCTCCATCCGCTGGGCGATCGTCTGGTAGGCGTCAATCTCGTCGGCGCTGGATAGAGCGGCGCTTCGGCCGGGAACTCCGACCTGGAATTCAACCGGCACTCGCTCATCCTCGGCTTCCATTGCCATCAGCCCACGGCCCGGTAGGTTGTCAAATCCCGGAGCGCGCACCCCGATCACCTCCGCATGCGCCGAGCTGTCGTTCTGGGTCAGGGTCAGTCGCTGGGTCAGCAGGTTGAAGAGCTTGTTGCCCAACTCGTTGGATGATCCGGCGGTGATCACGAAATTGATCCCGAACGCCCGCCCGTCGCGGATCAGCGTCATCAGCTCGGCGCTCTGGTGTTCATAGCTCTCCGAGAACTCGGCAAAGTTGTCGATCACCACCACGATTTCGGCGAAGGTGTTGTCCGGATTGAGCCGGTTGTAATCGCCCAGGGAGTTGTACTTCTCGAGCAGCTCCTGGCGTTCGTTAACGAAGTTGCGCAGCATGCGCATTAACTGATCGACTCGGGTGACTTCGGAAACGTCGATCGAGGCTCCCAAATGCGGCAGGTCCTGAATACCCTTGAGGCCGCCCCGCCCGAAATCCAACGCGTACATGTGCAGTTCATCGGGAGTGCGGGTGGCCGCCAATCCAACCAGCAGCGATTTCAGAAAGCTGGTCTTGCCTCGACCGGCGGCGCCGAAGAGCACTACCGGGCCGTCGCCCAGGTCCAAGTCCAGAATACGTTGTTCGGCCTGGTGCGGATTGTCGATCAAGCCAATCTGTGCCCGCAGCGGGCGTGGCGCCTTCCAATCAAACTTGGGCCAAATCGGCTTCTCTTTGTCGTTGGCCAACCAGTCCTGCAGGGGTGGATTGACTACGATCGTTTTGTCGGCGGTGATGCTGCGTTCAGTATTCAGATAGCGGGCGTCCACCGGCTCGGTCAGTGAGAGGTTGGCCGGCAGCGGGTCGGGCCACGGTTTACGCTGGGACGGTACGCCGTCTCGTTGGGCCCGGATGGCAGTGATGCCGACGATCCAATCCAACATCGAGGTGGGGCTCTCTCCAGCTCCGAGGCCCAGCGCCTCAGCAATCTCGAGCTCTGAGTATTGAGGGGCACCCTCCTCGGCGGACTCGCCTTGCATCGGCTGTTGCTCATCCAACCAGATGACGTCTCTCAGGACCACCGTCCGGTCATCGCTGTAGTCTCCGGCGACCCGCGCCACTTGCAGTGGCACCAGGATGTCATTGCCGACCTGAATGTAGCCACGCCCCCCCATATTGGGCAGGAAGGCCGCATCCGGACGGTCCAGCAACTCCTTACTGTCCTCCGGCGTCTCGACCCTCAGACAGATGCGGAACTTCATGTTGGCCCGCATCTGATCGGTTACGACTCCCGCTGGCCGCTGGGTAGAAAGGATCAAAGTGACACCAAATGCCCGGCCCAAACGGGTGATGCTCTCGAATTGACTGCGGTAATCTGGATTGGCGGCAATCATCTCGGCGAATTCGTCGACGATGATGAACAGGTGTGGAAAGCTCTTGGGCAGCGGGTCGTCTTCGCCTAGGCGCGGGATCACGCGCTTGCGGTACTCCACCAGATCTTTGGCGCCGCTTTTGGCCAGGATCCGGCTGCGCTGGTCCATCACGGCCTGGATGGCGACAAACATGCGCTCTACTGCGTTGGCTTCCAGGTTGGTCAGGATATCCACACAGTGGGGCAGTCTGCGGAACGGCTCGAAGGCCGCTCCGCCCTTGAAATCCACCAGCACGAAATTGACGATACGCGGATCGTATTTGGCGGCCAAAGTGGCGATCAGCGTCAGCAGCAGCTCAGACTTTCCGGAACCGGTGGTGCCGGCGATCATGCCGTGCACGCCGTCGCCGCCCTCCTTGGCCGATACAACCAGCTGGCGAATGTCACGCATGCTGGTCATGCCGATCGGAGCGGACAGCCACTCCTGGTTTTCGGGCAGCACGCTGCGCTTCCAATTGGTCTCGATCGCCAGCTTGTCGACCGTATCGATCCTTCGCTCCTCCAACCGCGACTGCATCTGCAGCACATCAACCAGCGACGGCAAGTCGCTTCCAAATGGGCGGCGCACCGCCAGTCGGCGGATGCGTGAAGCCAGCTGCTGCCGGGCGTCGGCGGCGTTGGCCAGATCGGCATTGCCTAAGTAGCGGGCCGAGTTGACGCCGACCTCGGCGTAGCGAAAGACCACTCG
>CAZGCX010000141.1:0-6973 GCA_964524585.1 uncultured Anaerolineaceae bacterium | reverse complement strand
TCCCCCACCCCGAGCCCCCGCAGGATCTGATCGGTCACCTGCTCGATTGGTTGATCCCCGTCAATCTCCAGCAGAACCCCGTGTCCGCGGTAGTACTCGATCAACGGCTCGGTTTGGCTCTCGTAGACCCGCAATCGCCGGCGCACGGTGTCCGGTTTATCGTCATCACGTTGATACAGCTCCGATCCGTCGACATCGCACACGCCAGGCTGCGCGGGAGGTTTGTGCTCCATGTGATAGACGTGCCCCGCCTCGCGGCACACCCGCCGTCCAGACATGCGCTCGACCAGCCGCTCGGTCGGCAGCTTGACATGAATGGCCGATTGAACGCCGCCGCCCAACTCTTGGGCAATCTGCTCGAGCGCTTCGGCTTGCACGGTCGTTCGTGGAAAACCGTCCAGGATTGCTCCCTCGCTTACATCCGGCTGGCTCAAGCGCGCCCGCACCATGCGGATCGTGATATCGTCCGGCACCAGCTCCCCACGCGAAATATAGCGTTCGGCCTCGTGGCCCAGTGCAGTCTGATGCTGCATGTTCTCCCTGAACAGATCCCCGCTCGAAACGTGTGGCAATGACATGTTCGCGCTCAGGCGCTTGGCCTGGGTCCCCTTGCCTGCCCCGGGAATTCCGAGCATCACAATCAGTTTCACCTGGTGCTATCTCACCAGCAGTGCCGAATCGTAGCCGCGCAGCTTCAATTCGGCTTCGATATTGCGGTAGGTATCTCGAATTACGCCGACCACGATCAGCAGCCCGGCTGAAGACACCAGCAGCAACCCGGTGTTGCCTCCGCCAATCGGGTAGATCAGTCCCACCAAGAACGGCATGATGGCAACGATCCCCAGGAAGAGCGCTCCAGGCAAGGTGATGCGCCGAACCACCCGGCTGAGATAGCTCTGGGTGGGCGCGCCCTTCGTGACCCCCGGGACCTGGGCCCCGGAGCGCTTGAGGTTGGCGCCGTAGTTCTGCTGCTGGAACAGGATGTCGGTATAGAAGAAGGTGAACGCTACCACCATGAAGAAGTACAGAATCCAGTAGGTGTTGTTGAAGGCACCAAAGTTGGTCTTCAGCCAGGTGGCGACGCTGGCGATCACGGCCACCGAAGAGTCGACAAAGAACGAGGCGATCACGGCCGGGAAGGTCAGGATCGACTGTGCAAAGATGATCGGGATCATTCCAGCCATGTTGACCTGCAGCGGCAGCGTGCCCTTGACCGGCATTGACATCCGATTTCCGACTCTGCGGCCGGGGTACATCACCGGAACATTGCGGCGGCCCTCTTGCACAAAGACAATCACGAATATGGTGAGGGTGGTGAGGAAGATCAAGAATAGGATCAGCGGCAGACGCTGCTGCTGGCTCTGGAGCAGCCGACCCAAATTGGTCGGGATGCGTGAAACGATGCCAGCGAAGATGATCAGCGACAACCCCTGATTCCGGATTCCGTATTCCGAGATCAATTCGCCCAACCAGATTGCGAACATGGTTCCAGCGGTCATCGTGGTCAAAATGGTCACGGTTTCGATGTTGGCGCCCAGGTCAAAGGTCAGAATATTGGTGCCGGCGAACTGCTGAAAGATCCGGATCTGTCCAATCGCCTGCAGTGCTGCCATGGGAATCGCCAGGTAGTAGGTCCACTTCTCCATCCACTTCTGGCCTTCCCGCGGATCGTCCTCCATGCGCGCCTGGAGTGCCGGCACGATCGGGGTGAGGATCTGCAAGATGATCTGGGCGGTGATGTACGGATACACGCCCATGGCTAAAACCGAGAAGTTCGAAACCGTGCCGCCCGAGAGCAGATCCAGCAGGCCAATCAGCGTCTGCCCGCCTCCGCCCTGGCCGGTGAACAGCTGGGCAAGCGCAATGCGGTCGACGCCCGGAACCGGAACGTGGGCCGCCAGCCGGTAGAGCACCAGCAACCCGACCGAAATCAGCAGCCGATTTCGGATGTCGGGTGAGATCCAAAGGAACCTCAGTCTTCTCATCGCCTCTAAATGCCTTTGCTCGCCAAGTTCCCAAATCTCACTCGCCGGCCCCGATCTCCAGCAGCTTGATCGTTCCGCCAGCTTTCTCGATCGCTTGCCGCGCCGAGCGACTCACGCGATGGGCGTGGATGGTGAGCGCCTGCTTGAGCGTTCCGCGTCCTAGGATCACCACCGGGTGGCGGGTGTCGCGAATGAGGCCGGCCTGTTGCATCGACTGCGGAGTGACCTCCTGCTCGGCGGTAAAGCTGGCAAGCCGATCCAGGTTCACTTCATGCCAGCGCTGGCGGCGGATATTGCTGAAGCCGCGCTTAAATGGCAGGCGCCGAAAGAACGGCAGGTTGCCGCCCTGGCGATACAGATTGCCGCCAATGCCTGCTCGTGCGCCGGCACCTTTGGTGCCGCGTCCGGCAGTCTTGCCCTGCCCGGCCGAAATCCCTCGGCCAACTCGCTTGCGGCCGCGCTTGGCTCCGTGCCGCGGCTGAAGTTCGTGCAGCTTCATAACTCGACCACCTGCAGCAGATGCGGGATCTTGTTGACCATCCCCCGCAATGCCTCCGAATCCTGGTGCTCGACCGTTTGCAATAGCTTGCGCAACCCGAGAGCACGCACCGTCCGCTTCTGGCGCTCCGGATAGCCGATCGGGCTCTTGACCAGCGTGATCTGGATCGTCTTGGCCTTGCTGGCTCGCTTAGTCACTACCGGTTCGCTCCCAGAACGGCGCCAACTCGGCCGCCGGCTTACCACGGTTCGCGGCTTCAGTCTTCTGATCGGTCAGCGATCGCAGGGCCTTCAGAGTTGCGGCGGCGATGTTCAATACGTTGTCGCTGCCCAGCGACTTGGTCAGCACGTCGCGCACCCCGGCTGCTGAGAGTACCGCCCGCACTGCCCCTCCGGCGATTACACCGGTCCCTGGAGAAGCCGGCTTCAGCAGCACCTTGGCGCCAGAGTGCTTGATGGTGATCTCGTGTGGAATAGTCGTGCCCACCAGCGGCACACGGCGCATGTCTTTCTTGGCTCGATCAGCCGCTTTGTGGATCGCATCCGGCACGCCGCGAGCCTTGCCGATTCCGAGCCCGACCCGCCCGCGATTGTCGCCCACGACCACCACCACCCGAAAGTGAAACTGGCGGCCGCCCTTGACCACCTTGGCAACGCGGGAAATGTCGATCACCCGTTCGTCAAGCTCTTCTCGTTCTTCCCGTTCTCTGAAATCGCGCCTCACCGGTTCTCTCCTAGAACTTCAGCCCGGCCCCGCGGACCGCTTCCGCAAGCGCCTTGACTCGCCCATGATATCGATAGCCGCCCCGATCGAAGACCAGCATCTGGATCCCCTGCTTCTTGGCGCGTGCTGCTAACGTCTCGCCGACCAGCTTGGCCTGCTCGACCTTGTTCAACTTCCCCAGCTTTTCGCGCAGTTCGGGATCCAGCGAAGAAGCCGAGACCAGGGTCCGCCCGGCCCCGTCGTCGATCAACTGGGCATAGATCTGGTTCAAGCTCCGGAATACGTTCAACCGAGGTCGCTCCGCGTTGCCGCCGACCTTGAGCCGCACACGCCGGTGGCGGTGAATGCGCATCGCGCCTCGACTTTGCTTGCCCACCGCTATGCCACCTTGCCGGCCTTGCCGGCCTTACGTCGCACATACTCGCCCTGATAGCGGATCCCTTTCCCCTTGTAGGGCTCGGGAGGGCGAATCTTTCGGATGTCGGCCGCAACCTGGCCAACCAGTTGCTTGTCGATCCCCTGCACTGCAATGGTGCCGCCGCGGGGTTCGACCTCAAAGCGGATGCCTGGCTTCGGCTCGACCTCCACCGGGTGCGAAAACCCCAGATTGAGCACCAGATTCTTGCCCTGCACTTCCGCCCGGTAACCCACCCCGTGCACTTCCAGCACCTTCTCAAACCCGCGGCTGGTCCCCACCACCATATTGTTGACCAGCGCCCGCGTCAGCCCATGCAGCGCGCGCACGCTCGGCTCATCCGACACCCGGCTGAGCACCAGGTTTCCGTCCGTCTCGTCGATCGAGATCTCGGGCCGGATTTCGCGCGCCAGCTCACCCTTGGGGCCTTTGACCATCACTTGCTGGCCCTCAATCTGGACCGTTACGCCTTGCGGCAGCGGAATGGGCATGCGACCGATTCTGGACATTGTCTACTCGCTCCAGCTCACCAGACTTCGCAAAGCAGCTCGCCGCCCACACCCAGTTGGCGGGCTCGCATGCCGGTCATGACGCCCTTTGGCGTGGTCAAGATGGAGATCCCCAACCCAGAGCGTACCCACGGAATCTGGCCCTTGCCGACATAGGTACGCCGACCGGGTCGGCTGACGCGCTTGATTCCGGTGATCACCGGCTTGCGCTCCCGGCGCTCGCCGACATACCTGAGCTTCAGCCGCAGGACCTTGCGACCGTCCTCCTCCGACTCGTCGAAGCTATCAATGAAACCTTCGTCCTGCAGGATCTTGGCAATCTCAACCTTCAGCTTGGAGCCCGGCATCGAAACTAACAGGTGGCCGGCAATGAGCGCATTGCGCACCCGGGTAAGCATATCGGCGATGGGATCAGAAATGGTCATATCTCGCTACTCAGCCGCTCACCATGAGGACTTCACGATGCCGGGGATCTTTCCCTCCAGCGCCAGCTCCCTCAGGCAGATTCGGCACAGCTCAAACCGTCGGTAGTAACCGCGCGGGCGTCCACAGATCTTGCAGCGGCTGCGGACTCGCACCTTGAATTTTCGTCGCTGTTCACGATACGGCATGCACGTCTTAGACATAAGCCTCGCTCTTCCGAAACGGCATCCCCAAATGAAGTAGGAGCTGCCTTCCCTGCTCGTCGTCTGGCGCCGAGGTCACGATCGTCACCTCGAAGCCCCGGATCTTGTCGATCTTGTCATACTCGATTTCCGGGAAGATCAACTGCTCGCGAATACCCAGCGTGTAGTTGCCGCGCCCGTCAAAGCTGTTGGGTGATAACCCGCGGAAATCCCGGGTGCGGGGCAAAGCCACGTTCACCAAACGATCGAAGAAGGCCCACATCCGATCGCCGCGCAAAGTCACCTTGACCCCGATCGAACGCCCCTCGCGCAGCTTGAAGTTGGCGATGCTCTTCCGGGCCCTGGTAACCACCGGATGCTGCCCGGTGATCACGGTCAGGTCCTCCAACGTCGAATCGAGTGCCTTCGCATCGTCCAACGCTTCGCCCACTCCGACATTGACGATGATCTTCACCAAACGCGGAACTTGCATCGGGTTGGTGAACCCGAAATCCTTCATCAAGGCCGGCATGACCTCGTCTCGGTAGCGTGTGCGCAGATAGTGTTGCATGGCTATGCGTCCACCGGCTTGCCGCAGTTCTTGCAAATGCGCCGTCGCACCCCGTCGGTGCGCTCGACCGCCACCCGGCTGGCTTCATTGCAGCTTGGACAAACAACCATCACGTTTGACAGGTCCATCGAGGCCTCGAACTGAATGATCCCGGGAGACATGGTCCGTCCGCCAGCCTGCACCTGCCGCTGATGTTTCTTGCGCAGATTGGCGCCCTGCACCACCACCCGTCCATGCTTGGGGAGCACCCGCAGCACCTCGCCCCGCATGCCTTTATCACGCCCGCGAACCACCTCTACCGTGTCCCCTCGCCGCACTCGAACTTGCATGGCTAGATCACCTCCGGTGCAAGCGACACGATCTTGGTGAACCCCTTCTCACGCAGCTCGCGCGCCACCGGACCGAAGATTCGAGTGCCCTTCGGATTGACCCCGTCCGTGTCGAGCACCACCGCTGCGTTGTCATCGAATCGAATATACGACCCATCATCGCGGCGGTATTCCTTGACCGTCCTGACAATCACCGCTCGCACGATCTCGCTCTTGTGCACCGAGCTGTGCGGGACGGCGGACTTCACGGTTCCCACCACCAGATCGCCGACCCGACCGTAGCGCCGTTTCGATCCACCCAATACTCGGATCACCAGCAGCTCTCGCCCGCCGGTATTGTCAGCAATCTTGATCTTGCTCTCTTGTTGAATCACTTCGCCTGCTGAATGACCTCTTCAATGACCCAGCGTTTGCGTTTTGAAATCGGCCGGCTCTCCACGATCCTGACTTGATCGCCGATCTGAACGCCCTGCTCGTCATGCACCATGTACTTGGTTCTACTGCGCAGAACCTTCTGATACAGCTGGTGACGGTAGGTTCTGTCCACCTGGACCATGACCGTCTTCTCGGAAGAAGTCCGGATGACCTTACCGACCATTCGCTTGCGTTGATTGCTCATGCGTTCGATTCCTCGACCTCTGGCGCCGCACCTCGGCCCAACTCGCCCAGCACCGTAGCGATTCGCGCGATTTCGCGACGCGCCAAGCGCAGCTGAGAGGTGTCGGGGAGACCTCCGGCGGCAAACTGGAAGCGCAGCTTGAAATAGGCCTCGCGGGCCTGCTCCAGTTGCTCCTCTACCTTGTCCATCGACAGCTCGCGCAGCTCGCTTGGTTTCATACTCTCCCTGTCCTCAGTCGCCCGAGTCCCGGACCATAAACTTGGATTTGATGGCCAGCTTATGGGCCGCCAGGCGCATCGCGTCCCGTGCCGCCGGTTCGTCCAACCCGGAGAGCTCGAACAGGATCCGCCCCGGCTTCACTACCGCGACGTAATGGTCGACCGCACCCTTGCCTTTGCCCATGCGAGTCTCGGCCGCTCGTTTGGTCACTGGCTTGTCGGGGAAAATGCGGATCCACACCTTCCCGCGCCGCTTCATGTACCGAACCAGCGACCGCCGGGCGGCTTCGATCTGGCGGGCGGTCACCCAGCCAGGCTCCAACGCCTGCAGACCGTAGTCCCCGAACTCGATATGCACGCCACGTGTCGCCCGGCCGCGCATCCGGCCGCGCATCTGTTTGCGCCACTTCATCCTCTTTGGCATCAACATGGTCTACTCGCTGACGTACACATCCATGCTCTCGCCGCGCCCCTCGGCCTCGGCCAGGATCTCGCCCTTG
>CAZGCX010000140.1:0-7019 GCA_964524585.1 uncultured Anaerolineaceae bacterium | reverse complement strand
CCCGGCCGCGTCTATGATCTTGGGTCCTGACTCGAACGACCGCCAGGATTTGCCAACCGCAGTCCCACAATTGGGATGACTTTCAAGCACCTGCGTAAGCCTTCGAATGAATCCGGGAAGTAACCGAACATCTGGATTGAGCGGCAGATAGTATTCACCCCTGGATTCCCGAATGGCTCGATTGTGCGCCCTGCAATAGCCCTCGTTGATCGTATTCTCAAGGATCTTTGCCTGGGGGAGATGCCTTCTAACGATTTCTAGCGATCGATCTATCGAAGCGTTGTCAACAACGACAAGCTGTAAAGGCACGTCGTCTTGGCTTTGTAGGCCCTGCACGCAGTTTATGAGGTCGCCCTCGTTATTACACGTCACGAGGCCTACGGTCACCAGTCCCCGGGGAACGTCACTGCGGCTCACTTACTACCCCCACTCACACCACGGTGCGCAGTGATACCAGCGTAGACCAGCACTTCTTACCCCCCAGACTCCCGAACTTCATATCCCAGTCGGCGCAATGCGCTACCGGCGATCGTTTCGTACTCGCGTATCTCGTCCTCGGCCAAGACCTCCTCGATGTCGTGCAGGGTCGTGCGTACAAAACTGAGACCGCCTTCGCCGGCCAAAGATTCTGCTTCGCTCATGCGCGCTTTGGTATTGAGCCTTATCGCCCTACGCAAGACCCGAGCAGAGGCATCCACGCCGATGAATCGTGCGACGTCTCTGAGGTGTTTGGTCGGCGAGCGTACCAAATCCTCATACTTGAGCACCATGTAGCGGTCTGGATCCCACGTCTCTAGGCCGGTAAGCCATCCTTCAACATGCTCATGCCACGGGCTGGGCCAGAGATCGCGCCGGAAGTAAAAGTCCTGTGGTGAAGTGAACCCGCGGAACACCGTCGACGACGAATTTCTCTGAACGTATCGATAGTACGACTCAAGCACTTTCCTGCCATCCCGCACCAGATAGATCACTTTTGAAGTCAGCGGCTGATAAGTGATGTGGGTCTTGATGACCAACGGTCTGGTCAGCGGCTTCGGCGTATTGGTTCGGTAGCTCATGTACGCGTCAGGAGTCAGTGCTTGCACCAGCTTAGGCGTCCCAGCGAGTCCGGTCAGCAAAGTCACGAGCATGCATCGCAGCCAGGTGCTGCCCGAACGGGGGTACGAAACTAGGTACACCTCGTCCGGTTCGACGTCGGGAAAGAGATGGTGATTGTGAGGTGGCGAATACAGTAATCGCATGTCTGGTGGCGGTCTGGGTGGGACGGATCCGGGATCGGTCCCACTGGGCTACCTCGGCGTTCCAGTCGATTGGAGCAGAACTCGTATTGTAAATTGCCGCGAAGTAGCGGCCTGGCGTGGTCCATGGAGCCAATGGCTGTTGACATGGGAATCGGGATCACACGAAACTCTCGGCCAGGGTGGATTAAGCTATGGGAAGCTGATGGCAAGTCGTCGGAGTGTCCGACCCAAAACCGATTTGGAAGGTGTCGCCCGGATGCCTCTCACCGATGGCGCGTTAGGTAGCATCCGATGACCATTTCCAGTTTGTGGCCCCGCGTCAACGTCCTTGGCGTCGGGGTCAACCCGATCAGCATGGCCGAGGCCGTGCAGGCTATCGGCGATTGGATCATCAACAAGAACCGCCACTACGTTTGCCTGGCACCGGCGCACAATATATTGGCCTGTCAATCGGACCCTTCGCTCAAAGTGGATTTCAACCGCGCTGGTTTCGTGGCGGCAGACGGTATGCCCATGGTCTGGATCGCTCGAAGGAGCGGCTATCCGAAGGCAGAGCGAGTATACGGCCCAGACCTAATCGAGGCGGTCTGCAAACACTCTGCTGGGATGGGGTTCCGGCACTACTTCTATGGAGCGGAGCCGGGAGTTGCAGGCAACCTGGCGGATCTCCTCCAGCACCGATATCCTGGTCTCCAGGTGGCAGGTGCGCACGCTCCTCCTTTCCGTCCGCTGAGCTGCGACGAGTGGCAAGCGGAGGCGGCTCGCATCAACAGCGCCGAGCCCGACATTGTGTGGGTGGCTCTGGGATCGCCCGGGCAGGAGCGCTGGATGGCCGGCATGCGATCATCTTTGCATGCGGCAGCCCTGGTGGGCGTCGGGGCGGCGTTTGATTTCCTCACTGGCAGCAAGCCTCAAGCTCCGCGCTGGATGCAGCGCAGTGGCCTGGAATGGCTGTTCCGTCTGGCGACCGAGCCGCGGCGCCTGTGGAGGCGATACCTTGGCTATCCGCTGTTTGTGGTTTGGTACGTCATGCAGCTGTTGGGCATCCGGAACTATCCTGCGCCGTCGGACATGCCTTCGGGTGCCGCCGATGTGGACGGTTCGCAACCGGACTCCCGCCCTACGGCCTCCGCCAACATCCTGGGGGTAAATATAGAGGCTTGGGAACCCGAAGGACTGCACAAGTTCATCCTGGCTGCCGTCAGAGGGGGCGGGCGTGCCCGCGTTCTCAATGTAAATGCACACGCCCTGAATTTGGCGTACCAGAGCCGCTGGCTGCGCGACTGCTTTAACGAAGCCGAAATCGTATTCCCGGATGGTCAGGGCGTTGTGCTTGCAGCCAGGTTGCTCGGAGCACCATTCCGCTCGCGAGTGACATATGCCGATTGGTTCTGGCAGCTCGCCTCGTTTTGCAGCGAATTCGACATATCAATGTTCTTTCTGGGCGGGCGGCCTCGCGTCGCCGATCGGGCCAGGGACATGCTCTGCCAATCGCTCCCCAGGCTCCGGGTGGTTGGGGCCCGGCATGGCTACTTCAGCAAAGACCCGGAGTCGCCAGAAAATGACGAGGTCTTGGCAGCCATTCAAGAGGCACAGCCGGACGTGTTGGTCGTCGGATTCGGGATGCCCCTGCAGGAGCATTGGTTGATGGAGAACTGGGACAGGCTGAGTGTGAAGGTGGGGCTGACTGGCGGAGCCGTATTTGACTACGTATCTGGCACGCTGGCCAGGCCACCGAGGATCATGACCGAGAATGGCCTGGAGTGGCTGGGGCGCCTGTTCATCGAGCCGCAAAGGCTCTGGCGCCGATACTTGATCGGGAATCCCATCTTCATGCTGAGGGTCATTCGCCAGCGGCTGAGGGGGACCCCATCCTAGCTTGCGGATACCGGCTGGTGATCAGGGGAGCAGGCGGTCCCCGCGATGCAAAACCCTCCCAAGAAGTGGCCGCATCCGGTGACTTATCCGGCGCAGGGCCGGTGAAAGTTCGGCCCGAGCGAAGACTCGCTGCAGAAGATCTAGACGCAATACCCGGCTCAGCTTATCGTTTCGGGCAAGACCCGCGTTCAGGCTCGAAGCGATGTCCATTCGATCGAGCTCGATGGCGTGGTCTCGAAGCTCAATGAACTTCCTGGCCTGACGTCCGAAGTACCTGTTGCGTAGCTTCCGATGGTTCAACGAGGTCGAAGGGAAGGCACGGCACTGTTCTAAGGCATCGTACAGCTCCAGCGCCACCATGGTCCGCAAGCACTTCAGGCATTGACCGCAATTCGAGCCATCAGTCCGTGCCCAGCATACGCGTAGCTGTTGAAGCACTTCAGGGTACTCGGAGAGGAATGCGATCTTCTCCGTTCTCAGCGTATGAGGCCGGTAATGGCGAATGTGAGTCCCACTGGTCGAAAAGAGTGGATCGACCTCCGGGTGAGAACCATACGCACGCTCGGGCCCTATGACCCACGACGATGTGATGAACACGTGCGCGTACCTCGGGGCGAGCAGGAGCGCGGCAGCTGCCAGCAGAGGCCCATGGGCCAGTTGATCCCAGTTTGCTTCTTGAAAACGAGTGTCCCGAATGTTTGTCGCCAGGACAACCAGCCTTTTTCGAACCACGCGGGCGCTCGCCTGGACTCGATCGACGACTGCGCTCAGCTCATCCGGGTTGTTGATCGGGGAGTCGAAGCCTTGCACGTAGAGCAATTCGTCGATCTGTCCCGATCCAACCGTGTGGTCGTGAACTGCCGTATATAACGAGTCAACGCCGGATGAAAAGAAGGATGCCGTCAACTCCCCTGTCGCGATCGGACCGGCCGACGGTAGCTCGGTCGAAATCGGAATCGGCCGAAACTGCGGATACCAGTGGTGCCAGCGCTCCAGCACGCGATGGCAGCTCTGTCGCAGGACCGAATCGGTAGGGAGCCGAATCTCAAGCGGCTCCCCCAGAACAAAGGCCAGCGGGAGCAGGACCGGCAACCATGGATCTCCCTGCCGGTTGACCCAGGGGCCAAGTTCGGCCGGAACTTCAAACCACCAGGTCTGTTCCCTCGGTCGGCCCCTCTGAAACTCCACCTCGAGCGACGCACGCAGCACGGACGAACGAGATGCCGATGGTTCGACGCGCAAGTTAGCTGCTCTCATGACGTCACGTGCCGAGGCGAAGTGTTGTGGGCCGGCGCCCGAAGAGGCCGGGCTGAGCTAATGCGCCTTGACCCAAAGTTACCGACTCGCCACGCTCCTTGCCAAGCAGCATCTAACCTGAAGGCTCGCCAACGAGCTCGACCAGACGCGAATAGGCATCACGGACCGCCTCGATTTGTCTTTTGGATGCTTCGAGCAGCGTTGGGCCAATTACAGTTGCCGACCCCCAGGCGGACTCAAGCGCCTGCTCGAGCGCCTCGTCCCAGCCCGCGTCCAGCACGTCGACCACCAGGCATCCTTGGCCGAAGAGGTTACGCAGGCCGTCGAATTTCCAGCGGTAGTAACGGGAGTTGACCAAACCTATCGCGGGAATCCCGAGCGCCAGCGCAAACACGGCGGCATGATAGCTGCCGGTCAGCACTACCCGACACTGACGGGTTGCTGCGATCATCGGTTCCAGCCGATGGGGATGGTACGTGGTCAGCTGATCGGCGACCAAGCTGGGGAGCGCTCGGCGCATCCGTTGGTGATCCGTCTGCTGTATCGACAGCCCAACCATCGGTGCGGATCTTCGGTCAAGAAATCGACGGATACGCTGTTGGACTTGCTCAAGCATCGACGAGTCCGCAACATCGACGCCACTGTAGGTGGCCAAGCGCAGGTTGACTCCCAGCGCTCCGCCTAACCGGCCGGACGGCGATCCTACAGCAGCCAGAGAGAGTGAGTCGTCGCCGGTAACCATGAACTGCTCGGGCGCAACCGACATGGACCGCAGGAGCGCCGGCCCACGAATTCCTTCCCGCAAGCTGATCAGCCGCGCCTTAGGCAGCACCCGACGACACCAGTTCAACAGGTCCCGGTGCTCGATCGGCCCAACTCCTTGGCTGACGAGCGCGGTTGGAATCCCCGCTTGCTGCGCAGCGTCCAAGAGCTGCAACCGACGCACCGCAGCAACTCGAAATGGGTCGGCCAGTAGCCCACAACCGCAGAGCACAACGAGGTCATGACCAGCGACCTGCCGGGTCAGATCTGCCCTGTGCGAGCGCGCGGGCATCGCCTTCCATGCGGTTTCGATGACGCTTCGGAGGCGCGGCGAAGCGGATGAGGCCTTCCGACTGGCCAGTCGGACCAGTGAGCGTTGCCAGCGCGGCAGCGGAACCACTGCCGGCTGCGCGCGGGGAACATGATCTGCCAATCGATCGGCGTAGTGTGTGATGACGTGACACTGGGATTCAGGCCAGCACTCGGTTATCCGTTCGACCGAGGCCTGCAACATGGCGATGTCCCCCAAGTTGTCGAGTGAGTGACTGCCATTTTCAATCAGGATGCGCAAATCGAGTGTGCCTCCTCCGAGCTGCCCGCCGAGTGGCGTCGTGTCTCGCGGCGGTGTGGATCAGAGAGGCGAATCCCGCCGTGCGACCGGCCATTAACGTAACGATCGACCACCAGATTACCGAGATCGCCCTCGGCATCCGTGACCGACATCAGCGTTTGGGGCGAGCCTACTGAGCCCGGGCTGCCTGATATGTGGCTCACGCAACTCAGTTTACGGCTCTGCAGAGAGCGTTTGGTGCCCAAACCTTCCAGCGACCAGCACGATGCTGGCCAGAAAGAAGATCGCCGAAGTCAGGAAAGTGCGAGGGAAACCACGCTTCAACCAGGCCAGCAGATCGAGGTCGACAAACGAGCGCAGGTAAAACAGCGCCGCCGTCAGCAGCGCGGTGACCAGGAAGAGACAGAGCGTGACGAAGGCATGCTGGGTGCGATCCGCGGCTGCGCGGCGGGCTCCTAACAGCAGCAGGAGCCCGCCCAACGGGAACAGCGCACCCCAGATGCTCGGATCGAACAGGTAGCGGCGGACGTAGCCAAAAATCAACCGGAGCTCGACCAGATTGAAATCACCGGCCCGAAACGAATCCAGCATGTCGCCGGCGGTTCCAGCTGCCTGGCTGCCCCTGACCCCGTAGATCAAATAGAAGACGAGCCAGATTGCGGTGATGGCCGCCAGCGGCAGGAGCCAGCCCGCATACTCATCGCGGGTTGGCCGTCGCAGCAACCAGCTGAGCACAGCGATTGTTACCGCTACGATTCCGACGTACAGAAAGCCCTCCACGATGGTCCAGCTCGCCAGCCCCAGCAGGATGCCGCCCAATGCCAGCTCCCGACGGTCAGGCCGGTTTTGGCCCTCCAGCACGAACAGTGCCCCTGAAGCTACGTAATAGGCCATGGGCAAGTTGGCGAACCCGATGGTGGCGTGCAAGAAGAACACCGGCACCGAGGCTGCGAGCAGCGAACCGGCAGTCGCTATCACAGGCTGCACCTCATTCTTAAGCCAGTAAGCAAGCAGCATCAATGGTGTGCTGGCGTAGAAGGCGGTGAAGATCAGTTGAGAACCAGGTAGCCGATCACCGGTGGCCAATTGGAACAGACTGGCCAGCAGCTGTACGTTCAGCGGATAGGCCAGGCCATGTGCTCCCCAGGTCTGGCCACCGAAGATCGTGCCTTGCTTGGCGATACCGTAGCCCTTGATTATCCACATCGCGGTCGCGTCGTAGTTGGAATGCGCGCGCCCGACCGATAGGTATGCTGCGGCGCCTGCCAATACGCTAAGGGCGATCAGGCCCAGGGCCCGAATCAAGTGGG
>CAZGCX010000139.1:0-7039 GCA_964524585.1 uncultured Anaerolineaceae bacterium | reverse complement strand
GTCCTCGAAGTAGGCATTGATGAACCAGGTAAACGTGTAGGGCTCGTCTTCGGGGAGCAGTCGATCCGGGTGGTCGTGCCAGGTAGTGAAGATGATGTGATCCGGCCGGCCCCCGGCGATCAGTTCGTAGCTCTTCACCCGCTCTCCCGCCTGAGATAACCAGTCCTCGTCGCTGAACGCGTCCCAGTCACCGAGGTAGAAGATACCAAACTCGATCCCCCGCGAACGCAGGTAACCTTCAATCGCCCTCGCCTTTTCCGGCCACCCAGGCTCGCCAAACGGAATGTCCAGGTGCAGGAACCCCAGGTCCTCGCCGGTGACGGCTCGGTAGGCATCTACCCATACGGCAACCAGGTCGACGTCGAGTTCGGCGGTTATGGTATCGCCAACGACGACCCCAGGGAAGTAGCTCCGCATGGCTTGCACATACGCTGCCACCTCTCGGGCGATCTCCTCCGGTGTCATTCGGCACTCGGCCGGTCCGCCGAACATGCCGGCATCGAAGGCGTGGTCCAGCTCGACAAAGCGCACGATCCCACCTGCCCCCTTGAGGCGTTGTGCGATGCGGTTGCCTTCTTGAAGACCCGCAAAGCCCTCGATCTCTCCAGTACACGTCTCGCTTGGGGTCAAGGCACCGGCCTCAAATGAAATCGCCAACCCGCGGCGATTCAGGCCATCGACGACCTGCCGAAGCTCAGCGGCACTTGCGTGCCAGGCCACCCAGCCACCGTACAGCCTGAAGACGTCCACCCGTTGCTCGGCCAATGTCCAGGGCGCCCCCTCCGGGAAGAGATTGGCGAAGTCCGGGCGGCCACTGAATGCACGGCCCGCGTCAGGCGGTGAAGGGTCTAGGGGGCCGAACCAGATCAGGGGACGTTGCGACAGGTCGGGCAAGGGAGTGGCGGTGGCCGGGATGGATATGCTGGTGGGCTGAATCGGGGCGGAGGTTGGCGGAACGAGCGCGGATGTCGGCGAGACTAGGGTTGGTACACCTGAGCCGAGCGTGCATCCACCGAGCAGCGCGGTGGTCAATCCAACGCAGATCTGGGTCAGGGCTTTCTTTCTCATTGCGAACTGATCCACATCGAGATGCCGGGCAGGTCGGTATGCGACAAGCCCGAATTCGGCGCTTGCAAGTTATTCTCTGGGCGATGGGATTCAGGTGACGGAGATTGTGTTGTCTGATCCAAAGTGTGTGCCAGTTCGGGCACTCAGATTATGGATCAGGATTCTGCGACTCTGTCGGAGATCCTGGCGATCAACTGGGTGATCTCGACGCCGAGATCGTAGATCTCCAGGACGCTGTCCATGTTCGGATCCTTTAGGTCGAGCATTCCCTGCGTCTCATGCATCTTGGGGTGAGCTTGGGGAACTCTGACAGAATCAGCCCGGGGATCACTTCCACGCCTTCGCGTCCGCACCACTCAGAGACATCCTTATTGCCCTTGCTCGAGTTGCCGCCTCGGCGCGTCGGCTATGAGCTGGATTGATTCCTCTCGCGGGTGCGCAGGCGATACGCCGCCGCACTGCAGTCGGCTTTCGAGAGCCGCTCGGGTTCGTTTTCGATGAAAGCCGGCACAGCCGCCGGGTTGAGTATCCAGATCTTGGACAGGACCTCCCTGGGCGTTGGTTCGACGAACCAACCAGGAAAGACGAGGCACGGCTGAACCCAGAAGGTCTTGCCGGTGCCCTGGTTGAGATCACGGGAAAGCCACCGCGCGTTGGCCCGAGCCTGATCAATGGGCCCGCTCCCCCACCTCGATGCTCCGGCCCACAACGCGCCTCGGTCGAAGCGCACGGTCTCGTCGCCGTTCTTCGACCTGGCTTTGGTCTCGATGGCGTAGATGCCCTTTGGGGAGACCACGACGTGATCGATGTTGAACCCCTCCGCAACGACATCGTGGAACACCTCGGCACCCGAATGCTTGAGTCGGTCGAGGATATCGGCCACAGCCCGTTCGCCGTCACGGCCAAGCTGCATCGCGTGGGACTGCTTGCGTGCACGCACGAGCTGGAACCCGGCGACAGCAACCACGATGACCGCGAGCACGGTCATCTGAATTGGTTCGGGAGGCGAATTGGTCAGGACCCGCCACCACTCCATAATCGCTGAGGCCACGGTGTAGCATGCGAGCGCCACCCAAAACCATGCTTTCTCATTCCACAGACGATCGATTTCGTCCGTGAGTGATTGACCTGGCAGTCGCGAGGGCGGATGCTTGATCGGAGAGCGCTTCTTCATGGCTGTCCCCCTTTGTGTGATGAGACTCTAGGTCACAATCGAGCCATCATGAAGGGGGCCGAAGGTACGCCGGTAGGTTGACGCTGCGAGCGTGCGCCGGTTTCCGCCGGGTGCGCTCGCAGGGGTACGCTGGAGCACTTGCCGGCATGAATGGGCCGCCGACCAGGATACCTAAGCTGGAGGAGATTCGCCGCCTATCGCTCAGCCACAGATCGGCGGGGGCGAGTTTGGGCAGTTTCCCAGATCGCTACGGTGGGGTCACGGCAAAGATCCCCGCACCGCTGGTGAAGATGATTCTTCCAGACGCAGAATCGCAGCCAGCCGCCAGGCCGTCAAAGGCGAAATCAAACCCGAGCAGGGTCAGTGTGCCATCCGGCTCCAGGCGGCGCACGGCATTGTAGCTGGAGCGGCCTACCGGAAGGTTGCTGCCGTCCAGGCTCTCGACCGTGTAGATTCGCCCGTCTGGGCAGGCCGCCACAGCCGAAAGCGTAATGCCCGGGTCGCTTTGGGTCAGGTCTGCCACCTCTCCCCAGGCGGAGCCAGCCTCGTCCCACAGGTAGAGGCCATGCTCGTAGGGGGTGTTCGGGTTGTCCCGATGGAAGAATGTCACAGTGTAAAACTCGCCTGCCGGGGTGATCGCGAGCGTGGGGTTCTCGCCCCCGGGAACGGCGTTGATAACCACATGGTTCCCGTTCTCGTCCAGCGATTCGAATGTGCGATTGCAGTCGTTCCACCACAGACGCCCGGTCTGCGGATGCACGGCAAGCGCGCTGGGGAAGCATTGAGTGCGATAGTAGAGCTCAGCCGTCCCGCTAGCTGGATCAAAGCTGTAGATCGCGCCGCCGATGTCTCGATCACCCACTGCAAGGTAGCCAACCCCTTGAGGGTCGAAGGCCATGGATCGCTCTATGCCGTAGGGCACGCTGGCGACCGGGTCGAGTAACTGCTGGTCCACAACACGGTAGATGGTCGATTCACCGTTGGCAAGATCGTTGCCAAAAGCAATGTAGACCGCGTCGCCGGGATTGGCGGCCATGGCCCAGCTGTTGCTGGTGACCTGGTAGAAGACCCCCACCGTCTCTGCCGCCAGATCAACCGCGTAGACATCCGTGTTCGGATGGTACATGAGCAACCTTCCGTCCGGAGCAAAGGCGCCCGCTTCGGCGATGTTGCTGTTTTCCAGCCAGGGGACGCTGGTCACATCTCCGCTCTCGAGACCGATGATGTCCACACCCGCCCAATGGGTCAAATACAGGCGACCGTCTGGCCCGAAGGCCAGCCAGGGCTCGGGCCCATAGCCCGAAGCGAGCGTCGTGATCTCGCCGCCATTTGACACGCGCACGACGCTACCGTTCGTGAGCACGACCATTTCACCGTTCGGCCCAATGGCGAATTTGCGCCCGCCCACCTCTCCGGTAATTTGCTGCGTCGTTCCGTCCGGGTCTATTCGCACCAGACCGTTCTCCATGGCATAGACCGAACCATCGGGCCCAGCCTCCAGGTTACGATTGCCATTCTGGGCGAGGATCTCCGCCTCCCCGTCTGGATCGACACGGTACAGCCGCCCACCGTCGCGGCTGGCAAACCACAGCGCCCCGTCGGAGGCTGCAGCGAAGGTCTCGATCACCACGCCGGGGCAGCGGAATGCTACGGCGAGCGCACCGTCGGGCTTGAGCTCATAGATCGAATCCCCGCCGTCGGTCACTGCCAGCACTCGGCCATCCGGGCCAGAACGCACCCACCACGGAACAAATTCGGCACGCCACAAGACTTCTGCCTGAGTTCCCGACTCTGTCAACTGATATTGAGGCCCTGCGCCAGCCGCGTCCGCTTCGCACGGCTGCGGAGGTGCGGATGTGGGCGCCGGCGGCGGTTGAGACGTAGGCGGAGCAGTTGGTGCTGGGACGGTCGCCGCTTCAGTGGCGGGCGCTGCTCCGGTCACGGGGGCGGGTTGAGCGTTGGAACTGCAAGCGCCGGCAAACAGGGCCAGTAGACCGGCGAGCGTACAAGTGAGCCGCAGGTGGGAGTTCGACATCATTGATGAGCTGCCTTCCTCTGTCTGGTCGCCGCGCGGTCAAGCGGTGTCAGCCGTCGCCGACCGATCGATGAATGTGCCACCACATGTTGGTGCATTAAGCAGAGGGACGAAGCAGGAATCTATTCCTAGCAAGCCGCGAGAAGTTGGAGCTCCAAACCTTGGATCTGCGGTCGGCGGGGTGGCTGGCGGCTGCCCGAAATCGCTGCCGTTGTTCGCTCGCGGTCACCCCACTCCAGGGCATCGGCGCCACCTCCTTGCGCAGGAAGTGTTACCCATGTCCTGCCACTGAGTGTTGCCCGTGTCCTGAGACTTTCTTGTTACCTATGTCTTGGAGTCGTACGCAGGCCCCACTTCCTAGTCCACGCCTCGAGACCTGCCCGCGTCCGGAAAGATCAGCCCCGCGATTCCGGCAATGACGCAGAAGGAGGCCAGACTGAATAGGTTGTGGAATCCAGTGCTTATCAATGCAGATTGCAGAGTGCCTAAAGGAGTCTCCCGCACAAACTCCGGGCCAGGAAGGAACGCCGCAACGTGGAGAGCAACCAGGAGCAGTCCAAGGCCAAGGAAGACGCCCGACGCCGCACGACTGGGAGCAAGGCGAATGAAAAGAAGCCAAGCGAGCATCAACATCATGGCGGCGAGGACGAAGGAAGTGGCAAAGCCCAAAAGGAATACAGATTCGAACCGGAAGGTTGTTGCCGCCTGCTCACTGAGAGCGCGGATGGCCGCGTCCAAGCCATAGCCGAAGAGGAACGCGATGAGGAGAGCCACAAAAGCTGTGCCGGCAGGGCGAGACCTAAACTTATCTGTCCTCAATGGCTATGCCTGGAAGGTTCATGGTGCTGCCTAGCGGCCTCGAGCTGCCTGCTTGTGCTCGAAGAGTGCACTGGGCCGCCTTGCTTGCACTTGATGCGCAAGCACAAGTGGCCTGGCCGCCAGCCTGCGGCCGCTAGGCAGGACAGGCAGGCACACGTGAGCGGCGCCGCCAACTTACTCCCGCATAATCCTCAAGCGCAGGCGGCGTCCGCTCCAGCCTGTGCTGCAGTACTTTGCAGTGCGAGTTGTTAGGCGTCGGATTAACCGAACGCCGATCGTATCAGGGAGAGCTGACTTCCGCGATTGCCTCGAGATATGCGTCAAGTAGATCAGTTGCCTCGGTGAATGCCTCATTTACATCGCTGTCCGGACGATTCCCGAGAAACAACAGGAAAGCGTCGACGATTCCGTCCATGTACCTTACCAAGGCATTCTTTGCCTTGTCAGCGCACCCCGGGACGTCAAGGTCTTCAGCGTCTCTCCTGATCTCTTGAAGATCTGCAATTACAGGGGGCAAACTGCCGCGTGGCGTGGTATTTGCCAGGGCAACCGCGTCGTCAAACCTCCGGGAAACGTCCCTGATCGCGTCGAGGTACCGCTCAATCTCGCCTGCACTGCATGGGTCTGGAGTGGGTGTCGGGCCACCAATTAGGCCGCTGCATCCAACCAGAGCGATCGCGATAAGAGGTAGCGCGAGCAATCTAAGGTCCGATCCAAGCATGATTCCTCCTCTTTTAGAGAGGGGCAACTGACCCCCAAGCCTTCAGACGCCTATTGTCGCGCGGGCTAAGTGTGTCCGCACGAAGCTTCAGCCAACACCGAATCTGATCTTTCGCCGCCTAACGGCTGCGAGCTGAGCGGCGCCGCTGATCTGCTCCCACCTCACACCCCACCCCAGGCGGCGTCCGCTCGAGCGAGTTGTTAACCAGCATCCAGATTCTCAGATTGGTGTGAGCGCCAGGACCGGCCGCTAGACTAGGTTCCTTCGGCTTGGGGTTACACCGTCACCGGTAAACGGTGGCAAAACCGCCCTTAGCAGATCGGTCGGCTCGATCTTTAGGCTCCGGGACGCATCGCGGAAACGACATTAATTGCAACGGTGACAATGTTGATGATTCCTGCCAATGCTACCAGGCTCAGCGGGATCCCCAATCGAACCCCCAACGGCAGGTTTGACCTCAGGACCAGTGTGAGCAGTAGGACCAGATATGCGGAGAGAGCGATTATGCCCAAGGGCACAGCGAGACTCAGAACCCCAAGATATGTCTCGCCTCGCCGCTCCATTGCATACGCAAGCAGTGCCCTTGGCAAGCCTCTGACAGCAAAGTAGATGCCCGAGGCTGCAACAAGAATGCTAATTGCCGGAAGTGGCCCAGTGGACAGGAAAGCACCCGCCAATGCAAGTAGTGAAATGCTGATTAGCCCAACTTTCAACGATCGCTCGGAGTTCTCGGCTTTTGATCTATTGTGCTGGTTGTTACTCATTTCCCTCTCCAATCGCCTCGCCATTGGCACCCGAGGACTCACGGCAGCTGAGATCGGATCCCCCCTGCATCCGGCAATAGAAGTAATTCGACTGGGTGAGCATCGAGTTGAAAGTGTCAATATTGCCGGCGATGGAGCTACCGGACTCAGCTAATAGGCCGCCCGTAACCGACAGCGCAACAATGTCCACTGCGCACCCAATGACGGTAGCGCAGGCTGGCGCGAACGCAACAATGGATGCACCGAAGCCTATCCCCTCGAAGAAGATCGATCGGAGCTCGGTTCTGACTGACTCGAGGGCTGAAGCCCTCGCCTCAGCAGCACGACGGAAACCCTCTTGGCTGGCGTCCAATGGGTCAATAGGCACCTCGATGACAGCCTCATCTTGAGCCCAAACAAAGTAAGAAGAGCCTCCCGGGGCGATACACATCCCTACTGTTTCATCACCCCATGAGAGG
>CAZGCX010000138.1:0-7072 GCA_964524585.1 uncultured Anaerolineaceae bacterium | reverse complement strand
AATCTGCACGCCCGGTCGACCCTTGGTCGACTTCAGGGCGATGTCGGTGATGCGATTGATCTCGATGCCGGGTGAGATTTCGACCCAGAGCGAGGTGTCACCGGGCAGCGGCAGGAAGCCGCGGGCCACGGTGCCCAGGAACCCGGCGTGCTGTAGCTGCAAATTGTCCAAGAATACGTAAGTCCGAAGGTCAACGGCCATAAGCTCGCTCCTTTGTGGTTACTGGCGCTTGGTTGCGCCCGTGATTGGGCTGGGCACCGCCAGGGGGGCCCCCGACGATCTTCACGCTGGCACTGGCTCCGATGCGGGTCGCACCGGCGGCGATCATGCGGCGGGCGTCCTCGGCGGTCCGAATTCCACCCGCGGCCTTGATCCCGAGTTCGGGGCCAACTACCCGGCGAATCAGCGCCACGTCTTCGGCGGTCGCCCCACCCGGCCCAAACCCGGTGGAGGTCTTGACGAAATCTGCGCCGGCCACCTTTGCCAGCTGCGAGGCCACGACCTTCTCCTCGTCACTCAGCAGCGCCGCCTCGATAATGACTTTCAGGATGGCGTTGCCGGCGTGACAGGCCACCGCCACCGAGGCGATGTCCTGCTCGACCAGTTCATAGTCGCGGGATTTCACCGCACCAACGTTGATCACCATATCGATCTCAGTGGCGCCCTCGCGGATCGCCTGTTGGGTCTCAAACACTTTGCCATCGGTCGGAGTCGCTCCCAGCGGAAAGCCGACCACCGTGCAGACCGCGATACCACTGTCCTTGAGCAGCTGGCTGCACAGCTTGACGTAGCTGGGATTGACGCAGACTGAGGCAAATCCATATTTGCGTGCTTCGAAGCACAGCTGGGCGATCTCTTCCTGGCTGGCTTCCGGCTTGAGCAGCGTGTGGTCGATGTACTGTGCCATCTTGCGCTCAGCGGGAGCGAGCCCCAGCGTGCTGGCTACCCGGTCGGCACCGGCCTCGATCACCGGCTGCACTCGCTCGGCGTAGTTTCCAGCCGAAATGGCAGGCGCCTGCGCAGCATGGCCGTCACCGGATCCGTCCTGCAGCATGATCAGAACCTGGCGGGTAATCCCCTCGATCACTCGCTCAATCGTTGCTTCGTCCATGATCTTCATGCCCAACGTTCCTTGTGCGATGACCATCGCGTCATTCAACCGTTGCGGGCTGCCTGGAGGTAGCGCCGCTCCACGTCGCTGATCTTGTCCACCCGGCGCGCATGCCGTCCGCCGGCGAATTCGGTCTGCAGCCAGGTCTTCAGAATCGCCCGGGCGGTCCCCAACCCGATCATGCCCGCCCCCAGGGTTAGCACGTTGGCATCGTTGTGCTCGCGGCTGTTTGCAGCCGTGGCCTGGTCGTAGCACATGGCAGCCCGAACGCCCGGGACCTTGTTGGCGGTCATGCACGACCCGATTCCCGCGCCGTCCAGCACCACGCCCCGCCAGGCGTCGCCGTCTGCAACCAGCTTGGCGACTGCGTAGGCGTAGTCCGGGTAGTCGACCGAGCCAGGTTTGTCGGTTCCACAATCCATCACCCGGTAGCCCCAGCGCTTCAAGCTGGACTTGAGCGACTCCTTCATTTGGAATCCACCATGATCGGCGCCCACTGCAATGGTCCGCTCGGCCGCCGCTGCGCGGCGTGTGGATCGAGGTCGATGTTCCTGCAGATCGATACGGCGGTCCAACGCCATCTGCCGGGCGAGCGGTGTGATCAAAGCACCGGCCGGCACGGCCAATGAACCGCCGGCGGGCGTCCTGGCGACCGCTCGTTCATCGACCAGTGCAGCTCGCCGGGCCGGATCCGACGGCTGCGGCTGGCCCAGCGTTCGATACACCACCCGGCGCACCAGGCGCCGGAGCTGCTCTTCATGCACCGCCGTGCCCTCCGATCCCAAAGATCTCGACCTCGAACCGCGCTCGGTCGCCGCGGAAGACTGCGTCGAAGTACTCTAAGGGCGTCCCTTCCGGCGTGTAGCTCACGCTCTTCAGCCGGATCAGGGGGGTGCCGGTTTCAACCTTCAGTGTCTGGGCCTCTGCTTCGGATGCGCCAACCGCTTCGATGCGGCGGCTGCCGCGCCCGATGCGTAATCCACACTCATCTTCCAGAAAGGCGTAAAGTGAGCCGCGTTCCAGGTCCGCGTGGATCAGTTCGCGGCACAACTCATAGGGAAGGTAGGAAGCGACCAGCACGATCGGCTCGTCTTCAACAAACCGCAACCGGACCAGCTTGGTCACCGGCGTCAGTGGCTCCAGCTCCAGATTGGTGGCCACCTCCCCCTCCGCCGGCTCCAGCTCCTGTTCCAACACCCGGGTCAGCACCGGCACTCCACGATCGGCCATGTCCTGGTAAAAACCCTCCAGCGACTGCACCAGACTGCGGCTGCTGATCTTGGGCTGGGTCACAAAGGTTCCCTTGCCCTTCTGCCGTACCACCTGGCCTTCGTAACTCATGTCCTTCAAAGCCTGACGCACGACGGTGCGGCTCACTCCGTAGCGTCGGGTCAGCTCAGACTCACTCGGCAGCATGTCGCCCGGGCCCCACTCGCCTTGCCGGATGCCACGCTGCAGCGCCACCTTGAGCTGCAGGTAGAACGGTACCGGAGATCTGCGATCAATGTTCTCCACCACCCAAATCGACTCCCTTGCCTGATATGATGCCTGACTTGTCATCCCAGGATTACAAGTAAACAGATATTACAACAAGCTGTCGGTCGAGTCAAGCCAGTGTCTGTATGTCTTCAGAGCTAGCGCGGAACTTCGATGGAGGACAGTTTACCCACCCCGGACCTGCGGCGCCGAGGCCGTGGTCAGGACCGGAGTCGCGGGATCGGTGATGCCCATAATCTTCCGGATTCTCCCGAGTGTCTCCATCTGCCCCTGTAAGCCGGTTGTAAGCGTGCCCGCCCCCTTGTGCCCCCTATACTGAGCATGGCCTGTGTCTGGGCCAGAACGGTAAGGATGCATGTTCCAAGCGACAACTGAAGAGCGTGAGTGGTTGCTGCGCAACATGGCGCTCGGCCTGGTGGACTATCTGGGCGCCATCTACCCACCGGTGTGGGTGGAGAACCTGCTCAAGCAGCCGCCGGCGGTCTACACCAGTTTGTTCACCAAGGTCCGCACGCCCGACGGCAACTGGAGCCCGATCTACGAGCGGCCGCTCTATCTCGATGGCCGGACCACTCGGCCGTTCGAGCTGCCCATCGACGAGCGTCGATACGCAATTTCCCGCGAGATCCTGATCGCGCTCGGCGGGAGTTCGTATGGGCGCGAGATGGGTCTTCCAGAAGTCCTGGTCACGCACCTGGAGGACTCACAGGACTACTTCGCCCGGGTGCTGCTGGCGCCGGATCCCTTGGTCGCTTCCTATCGCAAGCAGGGCAAGGACATCCGAGGCTTTGCCGAAACCTTTTTGATCCCGACCCGCATCGCCAGTGAACGCTGGGCGGACTCGATCTTCGTGGGTTGAGCGGTGCCTCTTCGGCGCACAAATAGGGGAACCCCCGGGACCGAGCCAAGGGCGAAGTCCCTCCCTCCTCCACCCTCTGGGCCCGCTTCGGCGGGCCCTTGTCATGCTGAAGGTAGAATGGTGCAGATCGGTTTCGCTCAGGAGGAGTGAGATGGCAACGGACTTGAAGCTTATGCTCGAGGATCACCCGGGGGCGCTGGCGCAACTGGGCGAGGCCTTGGGGGCGGCCGGCGTCAACATCGATGGCGGCTGCGCGGTAACCGGCGGTGGCCAGGGCGAGGTCCACGTCCTCACTGCGGACGGTGGCGCCGCGCGGTCTGCAATTGAGGCCGCCGGGATGATGGTCGCCGGCCAGCGGGAGGTGCTGGTGGTCGACGCCGATAATCAACCCGGCGAGTTGGGAATGGCCGCGCGCAAGCTTGCCGATGCCGGCGTGAACATCGAGCTGTTTTACATCGCCGGCGGTGCCAAGCTGGTATTTGGGGTGGATGACATGGAGAAGGCACGCGCTGCGCTCTAGCTCCGAACGCGTCGAGCATCCACTTCCAGAACAACTTCGGCCCCCTCAACTTGCAGGGGGCCGTTAGTTTGTAGCTCGCGCGCTGCCCGGCAGCAGTTCAGTTGCGCCAGGGATGAGTCATTTGCCAGGACACTTTGTCGCCCGGGATGGCCGAATCGCCGTCGCCGGGTGTCAGCACCCGTCGCAGCGCCATGACCCGGCCCTTGGCGTCGGAGCCGATCGGTTCCCAGCCGTCCTGCAGCAGTGACTGCAGCACCAGATTGTGCAGAGCGTGGGCCTTATCCTCAAGCTCCCCTTCCGGTGGGCGCTCGTTCTTCTGCCACTCGACCTCAGCCGACATGGCAATGGTATCGGTTCCTTCCGGCGTAGTTCTCTCTGCTACGTACAGCAGCCGCATGATTCCACCAAACCGTCCAACCTCGCGGACGATTTCGCGGATCTGTGCGACTTCGTAGATGGTTTCAGTCATCGGACACGCGGCCCCGGGCCGAGCGGCTCGAGAACTAAGCCGCAGCCCGACTGCAGCCCTCTCCATCTAGATAGTACTGGAGCAGGGGGCCGGAGTCAGGGGTACCGGTTTCCTGATCAGTCTGGGAGCTACTTGGGTCGAAGTCGATCGAGGGTCTGGAACCGCATGGGGTACGGATTCTGCTCGTCGGCCAGCCGCACTTCCTCGCTGATTAGCTCCCAACCCTCGGGATCGAACGGTGGAAAGTAGGAGTCGGCTTCGACCTCAGCCTGGACCAGCGTCAGATACATGCGGTCCCCCAGATCTTGGTCGAGTGCCAGCTGGTAGACCGAAGCCCCGCCGGCGATGAAGATGTCGGGGTCCGGGGCGGCCTCCGACAAGCCGCCCGCACGCCCGCTATGCTGGTCAAACTGACGGGCTAGGTCGAGGGCCGCCTTCAGCGATTCGGCCGCCTGAACCTCGTCCCCTGCTCTCGTGTCGCCGGCCTCACTCGCCGCCTCGCTTCGCACACTCCTGTTGGCCTCTCCCCCCACCCCCGAGATCCGGCTGGGGTCACCGCGGGTGAGCACGATCACCCGCCGCCCGGGCAGCCCGCGCGCGGCGATCGGCTCCCAGGTCACCCGTCCCATGATCACCGTATGTCCCATGGTCAGCCGCCGGAAGTGCGCCAGGTCGGCCGGCAGCCGCCATGGCAGCCCGCCGCGCAGGCCGATGGCGCGGCTGCCCTCCGCCAGAGCGGCGATGATTGAAACCCTCAACATCGGATGGATACTGACTGGTTCGCCTGCATTCAGGCTGAAGCCTATCTACACGGCGGAAACGTCGAAATCCTTCGCGACAATGATCAGAGTACGTAGGAACGTTTCGTTGTCGTACCCACCTGTGCAGTCGAATCTGAAGCTAAACAGACCTTCGTGCTGGTTCACGGTCGCAGTCGCTTCCACCACAGTCAAGTTAAGGAAATAGTCAGCGCCTTCGAACCCGATCGATCTTACTCCCTCCAACGTAAGCAGTGCTGGCTCGATACGCTCCTCGGGGTCGAAGGGATCGGCCAAATCGGACTTGAGGCGCAAGGCTCGATCGAGCTCACGCGTGCACTCCCTATCCGAGATATCAAGCTCGATCTTTTGCGGGATTCCGTCGTGCAAATACAGCTGGCCGAATCGTTCGAAAAATGTCGTTGTCCCTGAAACTGATTTTGGTTGGCGACGGTACTTCCGGTATTGGATGGCCGGAAATCCGACGGATCGCTGCGCAGTGGCTTTCGTTGACCTGTATTCAGTGGCAACAAGGAGTGTGCAGTGCCGATGATTTGGGGAATCGGCTTTACGCGAGTATCCGGCGACTGAATTCGGTCCACTTGCGCGCAAGGCTTCATTTGGTGCTGTCCGTACGATGCGCGATGATAGCCTCTCAAGGCTAGTCGCCATAAAACTTTAGGTATACATGTCGATCATCCCGACACCGAACCGCTAATGTCTGGACAGTATCCAGGAGCGTACGCTCGTCATCGGAGATTTCTGCCGAATATAGGCGCCGCCACTCCGCGAGAAAGGTCGGCATCTGGAGCGGATTGAAAACCGTATTGCCGTAAGGATCTATGAATCTTAGGCAACAATACGATTCTTCATCTGGATGGGGCAGTAATCTGCCAATCAGCCCTCGAGGGTCATAGACTGATTCCAAATCACCGCCATCCTCGGACTCAAGTTTGATGGTTAAACCCAATGCACTACCATCCTGGCCCCGGGAATCCTGGAAATGCAGTCACAAGGTCTCCGGCGAGATCGGTGATGACAGTATAAACTCTGGTGGGAAGGCCGGTTACCCTTTCAATCCCGATCGGCTTTCCGGCGTCAACGTGTCGTGCCAGATTTACACCTCTTGGTTGCTGATACGGTCGGACGGTCTCTGCAAGCTCCAAGAGATCGCCAAATTCATCCGCATGGTAGAAAATACTGTTTCCGGCTGCTGCCGCTCCAGTAGCCGTATGCCCAGTTATAACGTGGGCCAGCCTACGCTGCGGAACCCCAATGCTCCAGCGAGCAGCGTCCCCTACATCGTCGGTTCGACTGGCCCATCGAGCCAGATCACCAATCTCATCGAGTTTGCCGAATACACCCAGCGACGGGAGAATTGGCAATAGCCCCAAAGCATCTAGTCCAAGCCATCCAGCGTTCTCCGGTGTCGGGCAGTCAATGAACTCAGAAAGACTCCAAAGGAATGAGCCTACATCCACCAAATCCCAGGGTGCGAACAGTCCCGACGGATCGGTTTCGCTTACTGGATTGTTCGACACATAGGTGAACGGATGCCTTGTCTGAGGCACCAAGATGATCCCTCCAAAGGGATCCCTGCTTATGAACCGCCCAGTGGCCGGATCATAGTACCGCGCTCGCAGGTGGACCAGCGCGGTGGTGTCCCTCCACTCACCTGCGAAGCCCAACGCCGACGATGCTCCGCCAGAGCTAGCGAGGACCATGCCAAACGGCTCATAGCTCCGGCTCAGCGCTACGGTGCCGGCCGCATTGGTCAGTTGCCGGACGCTGGCCAGAGCATCCCCCAGGTGATACTGCCAGCCGCCGGACTGCTCCTCGCCGATCCGGTCCAGCCCGT
>CAZGCX010000137.1:5687-7118 GCA_964524585.1 uncultured Anaerolineaceae bacterium | reverse complement strand
TGATCGTATTCGCAAACGAGTACAGCGATTCGGTGTACGAGTCGGTGTACTGCAGCGCCACCTCGATGCCGGTGCCATTCTCCTGCTTGTCGACGTAGACCACCGGGTGCAGCACGCTGCGATTGCGGTTCAGGTATTTGACGAAGGACTCGATTCCGCCCTCGAAGTAGAAACTCATCTGGCGCTCGTTGCGTTCGTCGACCAGGCGGATCATCACTCCACGAGTGACGAAAGCCATTTCACGAAAGCGCTGCACCAGGGTCTCGAAGCGGAACGCCAGGTCCCCTTTGAAGATCTCTTTGTCATACAGAAAGGTGGTCTTGGTTCCGGTAGTGGACTTGGTCGCCTTGCCGACCGACTTAACTGGTCCTGCCGGCACCCCGCGCTGGTATCGCTGGGCGAACACCTTGCCGTCTCGCTGCACCTCGACTTCGCACCACTCCGACAAGGCGTTGACGGCCGAGACCCCCACGCCGTGCAGCCCACCTGACACTTTGTAGCCCTCGCCGCCGAATTTGGCCCCGGAGTGCAGCATCGTCATGAACACTTCCAGCGCCGGTTTCTTGATTTCGGGATGGTTTTCGACCGGAATGCCGCGACCGTTGTCTTCGACCGTCACGCTGCTGTCCTCATGAATGGTGACGTTGATCAGGTCACAGGCCCCGGCCAGTGCTTCGTCGATCGAGTTGTCCACCACCTCATAGATCAGGTGATGCAGCGCCTTGACGTCGGTACCGCCGACGTACATGCCGGGCCGCCGGCGGACGGCTTCCAGTCCTTCCAGGACCTGGATGTCCTTGGCTGCATAGCTCCCCCCTTGTTTCCGTGAGCGGGATGAAGCTGACTTGCCAGTCGCCGCCTTGGCCCCGGTCTTGGCGGCCGGCTTCTTGCGCGGGCTCTTGGGCTTAGCGGCTGCCTTCGAATTGCCGGTGCTGGTCGACTTCTTGGTTTGCTTGGCCACGCTGCTCGTTTTCGAGCCGCGGCGAGCGGTCTTCGACTTCCCACCTTGCTTGGAAGTCGTCCCCGTGGAGCGCGGTTGCGCCTTCGTTGTTCGTTTCGCCAATCCAGTTCTCCTTATGGTTGGACGGTGTGACCTACTGCTGTTGGTAGCGGGCCGCAGCCGCCTGGCGTAAGGCAACCAGCCACTCGCGGCGCCCCTGATAAAAGGCGTAACTACCAGCCAGCAAAGTCGTGCTGACGAATGCGTGTCCGACTACGCCCAGCATAGTGAACCAGGAACCGTCGCCAGGCAAATCCCAGACCATGTTGGTGAGCCAATACGCCCCCACTGCCACGACCAGGAAGCTGACCGTGCCAAGCAGGTTCCATCGCACCACTGCAAAGCTCTCCAGCGCGGCTCGGAGCACGCCCATGTCGTAACGAATAATTCCGTGCGGCGTGAAGACCATGAACACCGCCAGCCAAAACAGC
>CAZGCX010000137.1:0-5677 GCA_964524585.1 uncultured Anaerolineaceae bacterium | reverse complement strand
GCGAACCCCAAGAAAAAGACTCCGGTGCCCAATAGCGGCAGGATCAAGGTAGCAACCGTGATCGCCACTGCCACGGAGGTACCGGCCACCAGCGCACCGACAAAGAGCAGCGCCCCAAATCCGATCATGCGCAGGCCAGCCACATATCCGCGCGCCAGGTGCGCCTCTGGAGCCAGCGCGGTTGCGATCCACAACTGGTAGTAGGCGCCCAGCGCCAAGCCGGCTGCCGAAAACAGCAGCCAGATCAGGACAACCTGGAGCGGGTTGGCGATCTCGAATTGCTGCCCGCCGCCCATCGGACTGGTGAGCGGCATTCTGCCCGACATCACGCTTGGCACACCCAACGGCAGCGTGCTCAGCGCGGAGACCAGATTGAACCGTTCCACCATCGCCTCGAAACCGGCGGGCAGGAGATTAGCCTGACCGGCGATCATTTCCCCAAGCTGTCGAAGCGAATCCGCCAACTCATCCAGCAAGCTCGTAATTCGGATTTGGGGACCCAGCCAGAGGAGCAGATCCAGCAGAAGCGGTGGAACCATCAAGAGCGGACGTGCAGCGACCCGATCGAAGCCCTGCGAAATCGCCTTAAAAACGCCGATGGGCTCTGTCGAATCCACGAAACTTGATTCTACCATGCGCCCCTTTGCGAGCCAAATCGGTGGGGCATTTGTTTGGCATTGCCGAGGCGCCAGCCGGGCGGAAGGCCGATTCATTACGGCGGGACACCCCAGGCGAAACATCTCTCTGGCGCAGTCACGGAGTGAGCCCGGTGGAATGCGGATTCTCGACTGTAGGGCACCCCGGGCCTGGTGGCGATTGACCCCGCCGCGACGCTCCATTAGAATCCCGCCTCCGGTGGCTGGGCCCTGGATTGCTCTGTTGACTGACTTCGGCACGCAGGACGTTTACGTCGGTGTGCTGAAGGGGGTGCTGGCCTCCCGATCCCCTCAGACTCGTCTCATCGACCTTTCGCATCAGGTACCCCGTGGTCAGGTAGCCGCCGGCGCCTTGATGCTGTGGCAGGCGGCACCTCATTTGCCTGCCGGAACGATCTTCCTGGCGGTGGTCGATCCTGGAGTGGGCACCGAGCGGCGCGGAATCGCCGCCATCTGGCCGCAGAAAGCCTTTGTTGGACCGGACAACGGGTTGATTAGCTATTGGCTGCAGGACGAGGAGCCAGCCTTCATCTACCAACTGCAGGTTGGGGTCGAACCGGCCAGTCAAACCTTCCACGGTCGTGATATCTTTGCCCCGGCCGCCGCGCTCCTGGCCAACGGCACTCCGGCCGCCGATCTGGGCCCGATGATCGATAGCCCGGTTCGTCTGCCACGCCCCCATTTGACCATCGGGCCGGATGGACAGGTCGAGGGAGAGCTGCTGTATCGGGATGGCTTTGGCAACTGGGTGACCAGCATCGGACTGCTGGCCCGTCACGTATCGGGGCTGAGGCTAAGCCCCTGGTTGGGGGGTGAGCCGGTCGAGCTGCCGGGCGCGCGTTGGATGGTGCGTTTGGCCGAGGGGGAACAACTTGAGCTGCGCCGAACTTTCAGCGACGTCGAAGCCGGCCACGGGCTGGCCTACGTCGGCAGCAGTGGTTTGGTTGAGATTGGGGTCAATCAGGGCGCTGCTGATCAGCTCTATCCGCTGCAGCTTGGCCAGCGGATCCAATTGGTAGCGAAGGGATAGGCATGCCCGCATTTGAGATCGAGGGGGGACGTCCGCTGCACGGCAGCGTCCGTCCTTCCGGCAACAAGAACTCGGCCTTGCCGCTGATGACCGCCAGCTTGATGGCCGACGGCCCGGTGACCTTGCACAATCTACCGGGGATCGGCGACGTGCATACCATGCGCAGCCTGTTGGAGAGCGTGGGAGTGCGCACTCAGGAGGTCGGGGAGAACTCACTGCGGCTAGATCCCAAGGCGGCCAGGCGGGGCGCGCTTGACCCCGATCTGTGCCGCCGGATTCGTGCTTCGATCCTGCTTGCCGGGCCGATGCTTGGCCGGTTTGGCGGGATCGATCTGCCGCCCCCCGGCGGGGACGTGATCGGCCGGCGTCGGGTTGATACCCACCTGTTGGCTTTGCAGGGCCTGGGTGCCAGCGTCACCTACAACCCACGCAAATTCCAGATGGAAGCGAGCGGCGGAATGCAGGGGGCCGACATCTTGTTGGACGAGGCCAGCGTGACCGCTACCGAAAACGCCATTATGGCGGCGGTCAAAGCCAACGGCCGCAGCCGGATTCGCAATGCCGCCTCCGAGCCCCATGTCCAGGAGCTCTGTCTCTTCCTGAATCAGCTGGGGGCCCGGATCGAGAACATCGGCTCGAACACGCTCGATATCGAGGGGGTCACCCAACTCGAGGGCGGAGAGTTCAGCATCGGGCCGGATTACCTGGAAGTGGTCAGCTTTATCGCCGCCGGCGCAGTGACCGGCGGCGAGATCGAGATTGTCGGGGCAGGAACCCAGCACCTGGACATGATCCGACTGGTATTCCGGCGGCTGGGCGTCGAGTGGGACCAGGAGGGTGACAACCTCTCGATACACATCGACCACCCGCTGGAAATCGAATCGGACCTGGGCGGTTTCGTGCCTGAGATCACCGCTCAACCTTGGCCCGCCTTCCCCACCGATCTGGTCAGCATTGCGATCGTGGTTGCCTCTCAGGCGCGCGGCTCGGTGCTGTTCCACGACTGGATGTATCCCAGCCGGATGTTCTTCGTCGACAAACTGGTGTCGATGGGAGCCCGCATTATTCTCTGTGATCCCCACCGCTGCATCGTAGAGGGGCCAACGCAGCTGATCGGCGAGTATCTCGAGAGCCCCGACATTCGAGCCGGGATGGCGCTGGTGCTGGCGGCACTGGCAGCCCGCGGCAAGTCGACCATCATGAACATTGGGCAGATCGAGCGGGGCTATCAGCAGATCGACCGCAAGCTGCGCGACCTGGGCGCCAGCATCGAACGCATCGAAGACTGACCCTGTGAAGGCGCTTGCGGTATAATCCGTCGGCGGTCGGGGCTTTGCCCGGATCGCCTGATTACGATGCCAAAACGAACCTACCAACCCAAGATCCGGCGCAGAGCACGGGTCCACGGATTCCGGGCACGAATGGCCAGCCGAGGCGGGCGCGAAGTTCTTCGTCGACGCCGGCGCAAAGGCCGTTTCCGCTTGGCCGTGCGCAAGAACCAACACGTCAAAAAGGTCAACTGGAACGCCTAGGGGCTGAGCCGTTTCCCTGCGGGCGCGAGAAGGCGAAGTGTCTGCGGTGCTGAGCCTGGGTCGCGGTTCCCGGAGATCATGGCCGGATCGCCGATCCGACCGGCAACATCCGGATGAGGCGTGAGCTCAGGCTGACCAGTTCGGCAGATTTCAAGCGGGTGCGGCGGACCGGCAAATCGTATGCCCACCCGCTTGGCGTTTTGATCGCCAGCCCGAACGGCTTGAATCGGACTCGTTTCGGGGTGACCGCCGGGCGCACGGTTGGAAACGCGGTTCGCCGTAACCGCGCAAAACGACGACTGCGGCACGCCATTCGCAGCCTGTTGCCGGAAACCAGGCCGGGGTGGGATCTGGTGGTGGTGGCGCGTTCAGGCGTAGATCAAGTTGCTTGGTCAGAGCTGCTGACCGCGCTGGGAGGCCTGCTCCGGCGGGCCCGGGTGATGGAAGGAAACCAATGACTGCACGACCTGCTCCGGCATGGGAGCAAGTTGACGAGCCGGTGGGCGATCCGCCAATCGCTCACGATCACCAGCACGAGCCAAGCCTACGGGAGATTCCCCTCGATTTGGCCAATTTGCCGCGGCTGCCCGCGCTGGCGCTCATTCGGTTCTATCAACTGACAATCTCGCGCGCACTGCCGGCTGACACCTGCCGCTTCTATCCGACCTGTTCACACTACAGCTACCAGGCGATTGCCAAGTATGGCCTGCTCAAAGGGACTGGACTGTCGGTCCGGCGCATCGTGCGCTGTCAGCCGTTCAATCCCGGCGGTTACGACCCGGTTCCCTGAAAACCGTGACCCGTTCCAACCTCATCCTCTCCGTGCTTGCCCTAGTCGGCAGCGCCATGCTCGGTGCCTGCGCCGGGGCCGCCTCCCGTCAACCGGCCAGCTGGCCGGGATTAGCGAGCGACGGGACGACCGCCTACCTGGCCATTAACCAATCAGTGTATGCAGTAGACGTCGCCTCCGGCAGCGCCCGCTGGCAGTATCCGGCCGAGCCGCAGCGCAGTCGCTCGTTCTACGCCGCCCCGGCTATCACACCGGATGGGAATTTGCTGGTTGGAGACTTCATGAATCAGCTCACCCAGATTCGGGCGGTGGACGGGCTCGAGGTTTGGGGGCCGGTGCCACTCTCCGACGATCAGAACGAGCGGATCATTGGCGCCCCGACCATTGCCGGCGAGCTGGTCCTGGTTTCGTCGACCGATGGGCGGCTGTATGCCCGCAGTCTGGCGGACGGATCGGCGGTCTGGACTTTTCCGGCCGAATCTGACCCGCCGCTGGAGGAGGCCATCTGGGCCGCCCCACTGGTTGTCGGCGACCGGGTGTATCTGGCCGCCATGGACCATCACGTATACGCGATCGATTTGAGCACCGGCCAAGGCCTGTGGAGTTCGCCCCCCGACCTGGATGGCGCGGTGGCCGACACACCGATCCTTGCGGGCGATCGTTTGCTGGTGGGTTCCTTCGCCAGCCGCATAGTCGCCCTGGATCCTGATTCGGGCCGAGAATTGTGGCGCTACGATACTGCAGACTGGGTTTGGAGCTCACCGGCGATCAGTTCGGAAGTGGCGTACTTCGGCGACTTGTCCGGGGTGTTGCACTCGATCGGCGTTGCACGCGGAACCCAGGATTGGAACATCGATCTTGGCAGCCGCATCATTGCCAGCCCGCTGGTCGATGGCGATCAGCTGTACGTCGTGACCGAAGGTGGATTGCTGCTCGCCCGGCAGTCGGACAGCGGCAATCCTGCTTGGCAGGTCGTGATCCAGGGCCAGTTGCTGACGAACCCGCTGTTGATCGATGGTACTTTGCTGGTAGCATCCAACGGGGGCGATCCACTTTTGAGCGCTTATGAAGCGCAGTCCGGCGCACAGCGCTGGTCATTCACACCCTAAGGCAAAACACTGATGTGGGATACCCTGATCCTCAATCCGATGATCAACACCCTGCTCTTCATTTACAACCTGCTGGGTATCCAGCTGGGCATTCCATATGCTTTCGGCTTCGCTATCATCATCTTCACCATCCTGATCCGGCTGCTCACCTTGCCGCTGACGGTCAAGCAGCAGCAAAGCACGCAGAAGATGCAGGACTTGCAGCAGGACAAGCGCTTTAAGAAACTGCAGGAGAAGTACAAGGACAACAAGCAGAAGCTGCAAGAAGAACAAATGAAGCTGTACCAGGAGATGGGGATCAACCCACTATCTGGTTGCTTGCCGCTCCTGATCCAATTCCCGATCTTGTTCGGACTCTATGGAGCCATCATACGGGCGCTGGCCGATACCCCCGTCCCGCTGCTCGAGTTCTCGCGCCACATCTACGACAGCGTGGCGGCAACCATCATTCCCTTGCAAAGCCATTTCCTATGGATGGACCTGGGACGGCCGGAGCGGCTGCCGCTGGAGTTCCTGAAAGGGCTGGGGCCGTTGTCGGATGGCCTTCCTGTGCTGGCAAT
>CAZGCX010000136.1:5132-7131 GCA_964524585.1 uncultured Anaerolineaceae bacterium | reverse complement strand
CCGATCACACGGCGGAAGCCGCGGAGCACGGCGCCTCGATCGCCCTCAACACCGCGAGTCAGCACACGCGGGTCTGACAATTCGGAGATGGGAGATGATGTGATGTCGACCAAGAGCTGCCTCGTCCGCCTGATCCCCGCCGTGTGGATCTTGGCCGCCTGCAATGGAGGCCCTGGTGATCCGCCGCCTGTGATCAACATCTCGGGCCAATGGGCTGGACCGATCAGCGATGCCACGCTCGGCGTGGGCGATATCGCTCTCGGGCTCGTCCAGCAGCGCGAGAGCATCACCGGCGATGTCCTGATCGGCGTCGGCTTCGGAGGCGCCCTCTACGAGGGGTCCGTGACCGGCACCATCTCTGGCAAGCGCGTCGATCTGACTGTCACGGGCGCCGAGCTGATTTCGCAATGTAGCATCACGATCTCCCTCACCGCTGAGCTGGACGACTTCTCCCCTACCCCCGGCGTCGATCGGCTCCGGGGCGCTTACAGCGGCACGGAAGGCTGCCTGGGAACGGTGCAGGGGGGCCAGGTGACGGCCTACAAGGCCGGATAGCAGTCTCACCGTGACGCCAGGAAAAGTCTAGGAGGAAATCGAATTCCGGCTCCGGTTGTTGACGCGGAGCGGGCCACAGCAACAAACAGGAAAGGATTAAGAAATGGCACGAATGCTCCTGGTTACTCTGACGACCGTCTTCTCCGGATGCGCCGCCATCTTCAGCTCCGGGCCGACGGCCCTAGATTTCAGCTCCGATCCCGAGGGGGCGGAGATCCTCGTCAACGGCGAGCCGCAAGGCACGACACCGGTCAAGTTGGAGCTCCACGCCGACCAAAACTATGTCGTGACTTTCCGCAAGGACGGCTGTCAGGATGCCGTCGTTCCACTGGAGACGCACGTACAGGCCGGCTTCGTGGTGCTCGATATCCTCGCCGGCGTGATCGGCGTCGCCGTCGACGCGGCGACGGGTGAGTGGAAGGAGTTCAACGATCGCACGCCCTACGTGCAGATGGTGTGTCAGTAGCGCTCCGACGCCGTGTGTGGGGAACAGGGGGCGGAGTCGCTACGCGACCGTCCTTCGAGCGTCTCGGGTTGCAGCGCCTTGCCGGTCCCGGAGTACCCCCGGGGAATGGTCATGTTAACCTCCAGGTTACGGGTGAACCTAGCAGGAGATGACGCGATGCGGACCAGCGGTGTTGGGTCGTGCGAAGGCCACCGCGCGTTGACGAGATATGGGGCATTATGGCTACTTGCCGCTGTGACGCTGGTGTTGTCCGGGTGCTCGACAAGTGGTTGTCCTCCAACCGAGGCCGAGTGTGACGGTGATTCCCTTCCCAACATCTCCGGAACATGGACTGGGACGGGACGGGACGATTCCGGGCCCGGCTCCCTCACGTTGGTGTTGAACCAGACAGGGTCCCGGGTGTCGGGAAACCTATCGACGGTGGACGCAGGCACGGGCTTCAGGAGCGAGGGAGACGTGGTCGATGGGCGGGTGAGCGGGCTGACATTCAGAGGCCGGTGGGTCGGAGGCTTCGAAGGGGGACTCTGCTCTTACGACGTGGAGTTCGAGGCGAATATCAGCGAGAGCGTCGGATCCATGGCGGGGACGTACGAGGGTGAGAAGTGCGGGGGGACCGTAGACGGTGGAAGCTTCGAGGTGACGAAGCGGAGCGGAGAACCATTGCCCCCTTCGGGGTTGACGGCGGCGGCCGTCTCGAATAGCCAGGTCGACCTTGAGTGGCAGGACCAGAGCCCGGACGAGACGGAGTTCCGGATCGAGCGGAGCGTGGGCGGCGGGAGCTTCACCCAGATCGCGACGCCGGACGCGAACGTCAGGAACTACTCCGACACGGGTCTGGCCACCGGGACGTACACGTACCGGGTGCGGGCCTGCAACAATGCGGGCTGCTCCAGCTATTCCAACACGGCGACGGCTCAAGTAGAGGCATCAGTCTCACCCCCGGCTGCCCCTTCGAGCCTGACGGCGGCGGCCGTGTCG
>CAZGCX010000136.1:2647-5032 GCA_964524585.1 uncultured Anaerolineaceae bacterium | reverse complement strand
CTACTCCGACACGGGTCTGGCGGCCGGGACGTACACCTATCGGGTGCGGGCCTGCCACGGTGAGGGGTGCTCCGGTTACTCCAACACCGCAGCGGCTCAAGTAGGGGCATCAGTCTCACCCCCGGCTGCCCCTTCGAGCCTGACGGCGGCGGCCGTGTCGAATAGCCAGGTCGACCTTTCGTGGCAGGACAACAGCTCCGACGAGGATGAGTTCCGGATCGAGCGGAGCGTGAGCGGCGGGAGCTTCACCCAGATCGCGACGCCGGGCCCGAACGTCACGAGCTACTCCGACACGGGTCTGGCGGCCGGGACGTACACCTATCGGGTGCGGGCCTGCAACGGTGGCGGCTGCTCCGGCTTCTCCAACACCGCGACGGCGCAGGTACCCCCTCCGGGCGCCTCGATGCTCGTCTTCAAGGTCCAACCCTCCGATGCGCCGTCGGGCCGAGACGTCTTCCCGTCCGGATTCTCGCTGTTCCCCGCGGTCGAGGTTGAAGTTCGCGACGCCTCGGGGAACTGCTTCAGCGGATATGGCGGTGCCATCACGATCACCCTCGGCAGCGGCCCGGCAGGAGCGTCTCTGAGTGGCGGCGGTCCGGCGCAGCCGCAGGGCTGCGTGGCGACGTTCTCGAACCTCCGCATCCAGCCGGCGAGTTCAGGGTACACGCTCGTTGCCAGCAGCGGGAGTCTGACGCCCGCCGTGACCAGTCCGTTCGAGGTCACGACGCCCGGCGACTTCGACAAGAACGGGGACGTGGATTGGTTCGACCTTCAGCGGCTGCTGGCCGGCTGGGGCGACGGGACCTTTCTGCCCGAGGACATTGACAAGAACGGGACGGTCGATGTCGTCGACCTGGGGATTCTGCTCTCTCACTGGACCGCCCCCAGTGCAGAGACCGACGCGGCCACGGGCGTCGGGAGCGCCAGCGCCACGCTGAACGGAACGGTCGGCTCATCGCAACAGATGAACGTGTGGTTCGAATGGAGCACGGATCCATCCCTCGAGGGGTTTTCAACGACATCGGTGATTCCGGTGGGTCCAGGGACAAACCTGGCGGTCAGCGCCACGCTGACGACGCTTGCCGCCAATACCACGTACTACTTCCGCGTCGTCGCGACCGACGGTGGAGGCATTGCCAAGGGTGACGTCGTGAGCTTCACGACGAGCCCATAGCATCGCTTGAGTGGCGGGACAGGACATGGATCGGCGCGAGGTAGAGGGTCCCTCGGGGGAGTGGCCCTCGGCCGCTGTCCCGCTGGTGAGCGCGTCCCGGATCAATGCCTTTTCTCCGGGAGGAGCCGAACGCTGCGCAGGCCCGCTGAGCAGCGTCCTCGAGCCGATCCCCTGCGCCCCCCGCGGCGCGCGTGGTAGGAGGGCCGGCGGCACGCATGCGCTTGCACGCCGGGCGGATCGGCCCGCATGTCCGGCGCCGGGTTGCCTCCACCAGGCTGCCGGGAGGCGGTTCTCGCGAACCAGCTCAGAAAGGTCCAGCTCCAGGGCTCCGGCGCGAGTGTGGGGTGAGCTCGATCCGAGCGACGAGCCACCAGGTCGACGCGTGCGCGGAGTAAACCAGAACGTCCTTCACGCGCGCGCCGGGGAACACCTGTCTCTCTTCGCTCCGCGCGCGAGGAACGGGAGCAAGGGGTGCGGCGGCGTGATGCGGATCGCCCCCGTGGGGCTCGTCGCCGACGATCCGTTCCGGGCAGGCTGCGACTTCGCCGCGATCACGCACGGGCATCCGACGGGCTGGTTCGCGGCTGGCGCGATGGCGGTCATGATCGCCCGGCTCTTGGCCGGGGCCGAGCTCGACGTGGCCATCGACGCGGCCCAAGATCGTCTCCGCTTCGAGCCGGATGCGGACGAGACGCTCGAGGCGCTCGGCGCCGCTCGACGACGGGCGGTCGCCGACCTCGAAGCGGACTCCGCGAGCCCCGAAGCCGTCGAGTCGCTCGGCCAGGGATGGATCGCCGAGGAGGCCCTCGCGATCTCGGTCTACTGCGCCCTTGTGGCCCCCGACTTCGAGATGGGTGTGCTCCTCGCCGTCAACCACGGCGGCGACTCCGACTCGACCGGCGCGATCACCGGGAACATCTTCGGCACCCTTCACGGCGTCGGTGCGATTCCGGCCCCGTGGCTCGACGAGCTCGAGGCACGCGACGTGATCGAGGCGCTCGCCGGCGATCTGGTACGGCTGGTGGATGCCGATGGCTCGGCTCCCGCCGTGGTCGACGCCACGCGGTATCCCCCCTGGTGACGTGGCCGCGTCTCGGGCGGTCAGACCAGATCGCCAGGCGTGAGCCCGGCCGTTCTCCAACCGTTTCGAGTAAGTCGGACCGACATCGAGGTCGTCCAGCAGACGTGACGCCGCGATCCGGCGCTCTCGG
>CAZGCX010000136.1:0-2547 GCA_964524585.1 uncultured Anaerolineaceae bacterium | reverse complement strand
CCCGGGAGAGGAGCTCGCTCCGAGATGCCTGACGTTGAAAGACCCGAGGGGCTCCTGCCCGGGGATCCCCTCGAGTTCATACAGGCCTGTGTTCGAGAGCGCCGGGTGCTCTGGACGTTCCACGTGCGGATGCGACTGCGGGGCCGCTCCATCTCGCGTGAGACGATCCTCGAAGCCGTCGAGTCGTACGAGATCGTGGAATCGTACCCGGACGACAAGTATCTTCCGAGCTATCTGGTGCTGGGGCGGACGGGCGAACAGGCGTTTCACGTGCTGTTCGCGGCCGACGTGACGGACGGCAACGTCCGGGTAGTTACAGCCTATCGACCGAGTCGGGAGGAATGGGAGCCGGATCTGCGGACGCGTCGGAGCGAGACATGAGGTGTCAGGATTGCGGGTCCCGCCTGCGCCCCGAGGTCACGGATCTTCCCTTCAAGATCGGCGACCGCAGCATCGTGGTGATCAAGGACGTCCCTGTGCTTCAGTGCGACGCCTGCCCGCACTACCTGCTCGAAGACTCGGTCATGGCCGCCGTAGACGCCATCCTCGCGCGCGCCGATGAGGCGGCCGAGCTGGAGGTAGTACACTTCGCGGCATGAGGGTCGGATCTCTCACCCGCACGCTCCGAGTGGGGCGAGCTCGACCCGAGCGACGACCCGATGACGCCGGCCGCTTGGCACGGCTCCTCCGCAAGCTCCGATCCGGAGGCAGGTATGCCGCGGGGATGACCGAGGACCAGATCCTCGAGGATTTCCCGCAGCTCAGCCGCGAGGACATCCGCGCCTATCTCGCCTTCGCCGCTGATCGCGAGCGACGCCTGGCGAGGTCCGCGGGCACCTGAGTTCAGGGGCCCCCTGGCGTCGGGGGACTTCTGAAACTCCTGTTCGAGAGAACCTGTCCCCACGCTTCGTCCGCGATCTCGACGGCGTCTACCCCGAATCCACTCACCGACGCGGGGTTGCCCGCCCGGCTCGTGGTGGCAGCCAGCCCGAAAGGTCAACCGAGATGCAGTACCGCCACTACCTCGCCCTCGGCGACAGCATCTCGATCGATCTCTATCCGGGACTCGACGTCCAGGAGAGGGAGGGTCTCGCGGACACCCCCGCCGGGCTCGGCGCCGCGTCGCTCCTGTACCGGAACGACGACGACCGCTGGCCGGAGTTCACCGGTCGGGATCTCCGGTCTCGTTTCCCCGACCTCCGGCCGCTGGACCTGACGGCCGACGGAGCGACCACCGGCAGCACGCTCGCGTTCCAGCTTCCCCGCGTTCCCGCGGATCTGGACGGCCCGGTGCTCGTGACTCTGACGGCGGGAGGGAACGACCTGCTCGCGTTGCTCGACGTCGATCTGGGTCGTCCGGCCACGATCCCGGACGGCGCGGGAGAGGCCGCCGTCGGCGAGGTCGCGCGGACGCTGGAGCGGATCGTCGACGAGCTTCGTACGGGAATCGCGGAGGCGACGATCCTCGTCGGAACGGTGTACGACCCGTCCGATGGGACGGGCGACCTCGGAGACGGAGTCGTGCGCGAGCGGGAGCTCGGCTGGCTCGCCCGCTTCAACGAGCGCGTGCGCGCGCTCTCCGATCCGCCCGCCGTGCGGGTCGTCCCGATTCACGATCACTTCCTGGGTCACGGGCTGTCGGAGCCTGATCCGGATGGCCGATGGTACTGGTGCCACTCGATCATCGAGCCCTCGGCGCGCGGGGCGAGCGAGGTACGCCGCCTCTGGCTCGAGGCGCTTGAGTTCTGAGGGGTCGGCGAGAGGCCGGGCCGGCGTGGCTCGAAGCGTCCGCAGGGCGGAACGTCCCAGTGTCAGACCCCACCGCAAGCTTCATGTGGTGATTTGTCCACCGTGGTGAATCGTCCACTCGCTCGGAGGCCTGCATGACCCATATGCCACGACTGGAAATCGCCCCCGGCGCTCCCGATCGGCGCCTCGGGGCCACCGTGTTCCCGCTTCTCTCGCTCGAACCGGTCGAGCTTCCCTATCGGCTCGTCTCGGACGCGGTCTCGGCCGGCGAGCTCCACGTGAAGGAGATCGGCGAGGCCGGCTCCGTGCCGGATCTCCTCGTGGTGAACGAGGGCGAGGAGAGCGTGCTCGTCCTCGACGGGGAGCAGTTCATCGGGGCGAAGCAGAACCGGATGGCGAGCCGGACGCTCCTTCTTCCCGGCCCACGGCACCACGAAGATCCCGGTCTCCTGCATCGAGCGGGGTCGATGGGACCACCGCGGCCGATCCTTCGGGCCTTCGCGCCAGCACTCGCCGGCCCGGGCGCGGAAGACGGTGCGCGACCTGGAGTCGAGTCTCGTCAGGGAGGGCCTCGAGGCGGGGGCCGACACGCTCCGGCGCGCCCAGGGGATGGTGTGGGGGGAGGTCGACGCGTACTCCGAGGAGCTCCGCGTCTCCTCGTCCACCTCCGCGCTCGATGAGATCTCGGAGGGCGCCGGCTCGAAGGTGGACGAGTGGGTCGAGAGCCTCCCGCCCCGGGAGGGTCAGGTCGGGCTCCTGGTGTTCCTCGACGGGCGGCCCCTCGGACTGGACGTGATC
>CAZGCX010000135.1:0-7141 GCA_964524585.1 uncultured Anaerolineaceae bacterium | reverse complement strand
CGGCGAAACTGGCCGAGTCAGTCGAGCTGGGGGTGATTGCGACCGGCATCTTGGAGCGGTCGCCATTTGCCCTCGAAGTGGCATTACAAATGGAGCCTGCGTGAGTACCAGCACCGAGCGGGAGCGAGATGTGTGGCGCACGATCAAGAGCGTCGCCGAACTGCGTGACGAGGTGGCTATTCACTCGGCGCCAATCGGGCTGTGGCGCGGGCTATTGGCCGTGTTCCTGGTAGTGAGGCTTGGCGCTGCACTCGTCACGGTCACCTTTCCCGATGGTGGGGTCCTCACTGACTCGCGCGGCTACCTTGCACTGTCACACCGATTCGCGGAAGACGGCCATTACGGTGTGCAGGCCAGCGGCGAGGCGGACACGTTGCGTCCTCCCGGCTACATCATCTTCCTGGCCGGAATCGAATTGGGGTTCGGCAATCAGCACTACTGGATCACGCTAGTACAGCTCTTGTTGTCGGGGCTTACAAGCCTTGTCCTGCTTCGCCTGGGAATCGAGCTGCAGCGGCCGCGTGCCGGGCTGCTGGCGGCCTGGCTTTACGCATTGAGCCCCAACGTGCTGTTGTGGTCACTGACCGTCATGACCGAAGTCACCTTCGCCATGCTGTTGGCCCTGACCAGCTTGGGGATTGTGCGGGCGGTCAATTCGTACAAGCGTTGGTGGCCGGTTGCCGCCGGCCTCGGATTGGCAGCGATGGCGTACGTGCGACCGATCGCGCTGATCTTTGCCCCGGTCTGGGGCGCGGTCGTGTTCTGGTACAGGAGCCGCGCATCTGGCAGGCGAAGGGCGCTAGTGACTGCCTTGGTTCCAGCGCTGATTCTGGCGGCAGCAACCGTTCCTTGGGCGTACCGGAACTGGGTTGATTACGGAAACTTCAGCTTCTCGACCGCCACTTCCAAGACCTGGATCGGCTTCAACCTGGCCGAGGTGGTGGCGCAAGCGGAGGGCATCGACCGAAATCGAGCCGTCGCCTCACTGGATGCCAGCCGTGGCTTATTGCAACTCACTCTGGACGTTGTGAGCCGATACCCGCTGGCCTTTGTGAAAGCCCAGTTGGTCGGCGTCGCCCGCACGTTGGCCGGCTCGGACGTCGGCACCTGGGGCAATGTGCTGGGAGACGACACCTGGATCGGGTTTGGCCTCTTGAGTGGGGTGTTCTGGGGCGGAATCGATCGAGCGCTCGACGCGCTGATTCGTGGCGAGGATCCGACGCTGGGTGCTCGGCTGTTCATACAGACGGTCTCACTGGTGTACTCGCTGGTTCTTCTGGCGCCGGCAGCGTTTGGCACGGCATTTGTCAGGTTGGATAGCGACGCCGGGCGGCTGTTCCGTGGACTGGCGGTGAGCAGTCTGCCGGTCTTGATCCTGCTTCCCGGGGCCGCAGGCCAGGCCCGCTTCCGAGTTCCGGCTGAGCCGTACCTGGCGTTGCTGGCAGGTCTCGGAATCGGTTACGTCGCCGATCAGTTGCAGCTTCGGTGGCGGCGGCGTTCGCGGGCTTCCCGATGAACCGGAGCTTGCGCTGAACAGACAGGGGCTCGTCATCGGCACGGAACGAAGGGGAGTGAAATCGGGCATCGAAGGCCCTCGCTGTTCAATCGTAATCCGCGCCTTCAACGAGGAGCAGCATATCGGCCGCCTGCTCTCGGGAATCGAGCAACAGTCGATCGATGACCGGGAGGTGATCCTGGTCGATTCCGGATCCACTGACGCGACGCTGGCCATCGCCTCGCACTTTCCGGTAAAGATCATCAAATTACCGCCCGAGGAATTCACATTTGGCCATGCGCTGAACGTTGGATGTTCACACGCCGGTGGCGAATACCTGGTCTTCGCCAGCGCGCATGTCTTTCCGGTGTTCCCTGACTGGCTGGAGCAGCTGCTGCGACCGTTCGATGACCCCCAGGTGGCGCTGGTTTACGGGAAGCAGCGCGGGCTGAGTTCGAGCAGGTTCAGCGAACAGCAGATCTTTGCAAAGCTGTATCCAAATCGCTCGACCGGCAGCCAACGCAGTCCGATCTGTAACAACGCAAACGCGGCAATCCGCCGCCGGCTCTGGTCCGAACGCCGCTACGACGAGGAGCTTCCCGGGCTGGAAGATGTCGAATGGGCCGGCTGGGCGTTACAAAACGGGCACCTGCTTGCGTATTCGGCCGAAGCAGAGGTCGTGCATATTCACGAGGAAACTCCGGCTCAAATCTACAACCGGTATCGTCGGGAGGCGATCGGGCTGCACCGCGTTCAGCCCGAAACCAGATTCGGTCTCACCGATTTCGTCCGCCTCTATGGCACCAACGTCCTCAGCGATCTGCGAGAAGCGGCGCGTGCCGGATCGCTTGGAAGAGCGTGGAGCGAAGTGCTCTGGTTCCGCCTGATGCAGCTCTGGGGAACCTATCGCGGCTTCGCCTATGCCGGACCGGTCAACAGCGACTTGATTCACGCCTTCTACTACCCGGAGCAGGACCGGGCGGTGGCTGAACCGGCCGAGCGCGACCTAGAACCAATCCGCTACAGCACGCCCACCGACAGGGTCCCGGATTGAGTGAACAGGTTGTGGCCTTGGTGCCGATGCGGCACGAATCCCAGCGCGTCGAGGGTAAGAACTATCGCGATTTGGCCGGCCGACCGCTGTACGAGTACATCCTTGATTCCTTGCAGCAGGTCCCAAGCGTCAGCCAGGTCCTGGTGGATACCGACAGCCCAACGATCCGGGATGGCGTCTCGACCCGTTTTCCCAACGTTGTGCTGCTGGAGCGTCCCGAGCACCTGCGTGCGGGAACCGTGCCAATGAACGAAGTGTTGCTTCATGACGTTCAACAGTTGGACGCGCCCTACTTCCTACAGACCCACAGCACCAATCCGCTCCTGCGACCTCAAACTATCGAACGGGCGATTCAGGTGTTGCTCTCCAAACTGCCCAAATACGACTCGCTGTTCTCTGTCACCCGGGTTCAGACCCGACTGTGGTCCATTGACAGCATGCCCATCAATCACGATCCCAGCCAGCTGCTGCGCACTCAGGATCTGGAACCGGTCTTCCTGGAAAACTCTGCCATCTACCTGTTCGAGCGCCAGACCTTCCTCGCCCGGAAGAACCGGATCGGCGCAAGACCCTTTATGTTCGAATTGGGGGCCGTGGAGGGTTGGGACATCGATACGGAATCGGATTTTGCGTTGCTGGACTGTATTGCCCGGGAATGCCTGGACGGTTCGCTGGACATCCTGATGGAGGCATGAATGCACTTGCTGGCACAGCTTGGAAGTATCATGCACGGCACGATCGACAGCTTTGCGGCCGGAGGGCACGGCAGACCGCTAATGGCCTATCTCGATCCCGGATCAGGAAGCTACTTGCTCCAGCTCCTGATTGCCGGCATCGTTGGCGGCGCCCTGCTGCTGCGGGCGTACTGGGCCAGGGTAGGCGGCTTCTTCCGCCGCCTGCTGCGCCGGAATGACCATTCGCATGACGAGCAACTGACGAGCGCCGATTCCAACGCAGCATCTTCCGGCGACAACGATTCCGTGAAGTGATTTCGGCGAGAAAGCCGGTACGCACCGGGAATGGGGCCCTCGGACGGATCACGCGCATACCGCTGCCGGTATGGATCACCCTGATCGTAGGAGCGGCAGCCGTATTCGCTCAGGTCTCCGCCACTCGCTGGGGTATCGGAATCTCGCCGGACTCGACTCAGTACGTGGCCGGAGCCCGTGGGATGCTGGCCGGTCGCGGTTATTCGTCGATCGACGGCAGCGGACATCCGGCTCCGATCGTGCTGTGGCCTCCCGGCTACTCGGCCAGCCTTTGGGTGGTGGGACAGTTCGGCCTCGATCCGCCGATCGGCGCCAGGGCCCTGAACCTCTTGCTCTTGGTGGCCAATCTGGTCGCGGTAACGGCGATCGTGGCTGGCCACTCCGGCAGGTCGAGCAAGGCCGTGCCCGCCGCGGCCGTTCTGCTCTTCAGCTCGCCGGCGCTGATCAGTGCCCACGCATGGGCTTGGTCTGAGCCGCTCTACCTGTTGTTGATCTTCGGTTCTCTGTGGCTGCTGAACGGGTATCTACGGTTCGGCAATCGACTGCAATTGGTTGGCGCCGGCCTGATGGCGGGCGGAGCAGTGCTGACTCGGTATGTGGGCATTTCGTGGGTTGCGGCCGGTGCCGCCGGATTGTGGTTGTGGGACCGTCGCCGAGCCGTCGGGCGCGCGTTGGCTGTTGGGATCTTTGGGCTGCCGTCGTTGGCGGGGTTGCTGCTGTGGCTTGGGCGCAACCTGGCGGCCAGCGGGAGTCTTGCATCGCGGCCGCTGCGGTTTCACCGGCTGTACTCGGTGCACTTCCTGCCTGCGGTCGAAAACCTGGGCCGGTGGATATTTCCGACCACCGACGACCCGAGGATTCAAACGATCGGGCTGACCGTGCTGGGTTTGACTTGGGCCTATCTCTCGCTGCGCTACGTTCGATCCGTTGATCTGCGTTCCGGCCGGAGCGCAGACCAGACTGGCGGGCCGTCACGGATTCCCGAGCTGTGCGTGCTTGCAACGATCGGTTATCTGGGAGCACTGGTCTCGAGCAAATTTCTGACGGATCCGCAGCTGCCACTGGATCAGCGCCTGTTTCTCCCCGCGCTGGCCTTGCTGGTCATCGGATTGGTATGCGCCACGCAGCGGCTTTGGACCAGCGGAGGGCGCTCGATCGGCATCTTCGGCGTACTGGCGGTTGGAGGCGTCATGCTGGCCGGATCGGTTGTGGAATCGTTTCGCTTCACCGCCAACGCGTCGACGGACGGCCTCGGTTACAACAGCGTTAGCTGGCAGCAGAGCGAGCTGGTTCGTTACGCGGATCGACTGGCGCCGGGGGTTCGCATCTATTCGAACGCAGACGACGGGCTCAATTTCCGCACCGGCCGGCCGGTCTACCCGGTGCCGGAGGCATACGGTGTGGCCTACGGCCAGTCTGAACAGGATTTCTTCCGTGAGATCGGAGAGATGAAGCGGGACATGGCGGGCGGAGCCGCCCTGGTCTACTTCGACGCGGTCACCTGGCGGCTGTCAGCCAGCATTGCGGACCTACGTGAGAGTCTCCCCTTGATCACACTGTTTCGGGCGGACGAAGGCGCAGTCTACGGGTATGACGGCTAGCCGTGCGGAGCTGGAGGACTGCCTTTACGTGACCGTCGGGCTCAGGCCAGCCGCCGGTCTGCAGGCAATCGACTAGCACGTGGGCCCTGCGGATCGGCTTCCGTCATCATTTCGCGACCCCAGCGGGTTTGTTTTCGAATTCGAGGGTAGCATCTATCGCCAGGTCAATCCGAGCTACCGGTCAGAGTACGACCGGCTCATGCAATCGGGGTTGTACCAGGAGCTGACGCAGGCAAATCTGCTTGTTCCGCATGAGGAGCTGGGGCCGTTGGTGGACACCGGCCAACCTGCCTACAAGCTGCTGCGTCCGGCGCAAGTCCCCTTCGTCTCGTACCCATATGAATGGTGTTTTGGCGAGCTGAAAGACGCCGCCTTGCTGACGCTGGAGATCCAGCGAAGGGCAATGGACCGCGGCATGAGCCTGAAGGACGCCAGCGCCTTCAATGTGCAATTTGTGGATGGCAAGCCGGTCTGGATCGATACATTGTCGTTTGAAGCACTGCAAGCCGACCAGCCGTGGGTAGCCTACCGGCAGTTCTGCCAGCACTTCTTGGCACCGCTGGCGCTGATGGCGCATCGCGACGTGCGCTTGGGGAAATGGAGTCGGGTCGACGTCGACGGAGTGCCGCTGGAACTGGCCAGCCGGATATTGCCGTGGCGGACCCGCCTCTCGTTCCCGCTGCTGATTCACATCCACCTGCATGCGCGGGCCCAACGGGCTTACGCCGGTGAGTCGATCGAACTGCGGCGAGCTGGCCGCTCGATGGGCAGCCGGGGGCTGGAGGGCCTGATCCAAAGCTTACAGGGGGCAGTGCGGCGACTTTCATGGGAGCCGACCGGCACCGCTTGGGCCGGCTACGCCGACCAACACAACTACAGCGCAGCCGCGCACGAAGCGAAGCGTGCCTTCATTCATGATCAGATTGAGACGCTGAAGCCGGCCAGCATTTGGGACCTGGGGGCGAACACCGGTGAATACTCCCGCATTGCCGCAGAACTGGGAATCCCGACTGTGGCCTTCGACTTCGACTACGGCGCGGTCGAAATGAGCTACCGAGCGGTGCGGAACGGCCCTGAGCGGTACATCTTGCCGCTGGTGCTGGATCTGACCAACCCCAGCCCCGGGATCGGCTGGAACAATCGTGAGCGGCTTGAGCTGGGTGCACGCGGCCGGCCAGCGCTCATGCTTGCGCTGGCCCTGGTCCATCACCTGGCCATTTCGAACAACTTGCCGCTAGGCGAGATCGCGAGCTACCTGGCGAAGCTGGGCGACCGCCTGGTCATTGAGTTCGTCCCGAAGAGCGATTCGCAGGTCGAGCGGCTGCTGGCCAGCCGCGCCGATATCTTTCCGGAGTACACACAGGACGGCTTCGAGGCGGCCTTCGCCCGTCACTTCGAGATCGAGCGTTCAATGGGCTTGCCCGAATCCAAACGGCGGATCTATTTGATGCGGGGGCTCGGCTGATGTCCGGGGTTCGCCGGTTGCCGTTGTCTCCGTTTCTGGTGGCCGCCTACCCGGTGATGGCGCTGTTGGTTGCCAATCTGGGGCAGGTCAGGCCGTCTGTGGCGTACCGACCGCTGATGTTGGCCCTGGTCGGGGCAGCCGCGCTGCTGCTGTTGGTCTGGCTGGTTTCACACAACGCCCGGTTTGCAAGCCTGCTGTCTGCATGGTGGATCCTGCTCTTCTTCAGCTACGGGCACGTGTACGGTGCGCTCAAGGCGGTCCAGATTGGCGGCGAACCGTTGGGGCGGCACCGGTACCTGCTGCCGGTGTGGAGCCTGCTCGCATTGGTCGGATGCTGGCTGCTGGTCAAGAACTCGAATCGGCTGGATCGGCCGCAGCGCGCCGGCCAGGCCATGCTGGCGACGGCGGTCGTCCTGGCGCTCGGCCAAATCCTGTGGTTCCAGTACGGCCCATCAGACGCTGCGAGTTCGACCGCGCTGGACTGGTCTCAGGTTTCCACTCCTTTGGACCAGTTGCCGGACATCTACTACGTCATTT
>CAZGCX010000134.1:0-7152 GCA_964524585.1 uncultured Anaerolineaceae bacterium | reverse complement strand
GGGGGTATCGATCAGCTGGATTTGGACCTTCCTGACGACCATCATCCCCGGCGTCGGCTGCCAGGTGGTGTGCGCCGCCGGCGAGACCTCAGGCTCGGCGCGGGTGAGCGCATTAATCAGCGCCGACTTTCCGGCGTTGGCCGCGCCGACCACCACGACCATTCCGGCGCCTTCTCTGTCGATCAGCCAGGCCGGGTCGCCACGACCGCCTTTCTTGCGAGACTGGCTGGCAGTTTTCAGTTTGGAGAGTTTGCGGCGCAGATCGGCCCGCAGGTGGTCGGTGCCCTTGTGCTTGGGGATCGTGCTGATCAATTCCTCCAACCGGGCCACCTTCTCGAGCGGGTCGGTTGCTTCACGGAAGCGTTCTTCGGCCTTGAAATACTCGGGCGGCAGATTGGTCGGCACGCCTAAATAATACCCGTTCGACGGTGGCCTGCTCGCGGCTCGCAGCTGCTGTTTTCTTGCTCCGCCTCCCCCATACAAAGGGGTAAAACGGGGGCTTGCGTCCGGAAAAAGCCGTGGTATTATCCGCGCTGAAGGTGGATAGCAAGTCCCTGTCTGGAAGTCGCACGATCACGGCCTGAGCGGAATCGCGCTCGGGCCAGTTTGATTCAGAACTCGACCACCGGGAACGAGGCATGCCCCACCACTCCGAATTGCCACAAAGGAGGCAATGTCTATGTCCGACCGCGTTCTCGGAACCGTAAAATGGTTCAATGAGAAGAAGGGCTACGGCTTCATCGAGCGTGAAGACGGCGATGATGTCTTTGTCCACTTCTCATCGATCCAAGGCAACGGTTTCCGCACCCTGGAGGAGGGCCAGCAGGTTGAGTTCGAGATCCAGCAGGGCCCCAAGGGTTTGCAGGCGGCAGCAGTAACCGTCGTCTAACCCCTTCTTTCAGAACGCAAAAGCCCCCGCACTGCGCGGGGGCTTTTCCTTAAGCCGATCCGTTCAATCAGCCCCTTGCGCTACAGGAAACACGTGATAAGATTCACTCTCGTAGGTTGCGAGCAAGTTCATCCTGGAAGTCGAAAGATCAAGGCCTGAGCGCAGTTCGCTCGGGCCGGATTGGTTAATACCACCCGACCGCCGGAAACAAAGCAAGCACCTAACATCTACGTTGCCATAAGGAGGCAATAAGAAATGTCGGAACGTGTTACCGGAACGGTCAAGTGGTTCAATGGGAACAAGGGATACGGCTTCATCGAGCCCGAAGAGGGTGATGACGTCTTTGTCCATTACTCGGCGATCACGGGCGTTGGTTTCCGCAATCTGGAAGAGGGCCAGCGGGTGGAATTCACCGTTGAGCAGGGCCCTAAGGGTTTGCAGGCGGCCAACGTCGTAGTCCTCTAATCAGGAAGACTGCTGACAACAAAAAAAGCCCCCGCAATGCGGGGGCTTTTTGATTCGCCGGTTGACCAGCCACAGGGGCCGGCTGACCGGCGCGGGCCCGCGTCAGCTGGATATGGTGTAGATGATCGGCAGCCCCTGCGGCAGCTCGCTGTTACCACCCAGCGTCAGCTCGCCGTTGATGTGGACTGCGCCACTGTCGTCGACCGTGATCGTGCCGGTGAAGTTTCCGCTTACGTTTTGGAACCCGGCCACTACCCCGGAACCGTCGGCCACGATGCGGCCGTCCACGTCCATCGATCCGAACAGGGTCACCGAAGTGTTCTGGGGATTGGTGCCGTTGAACCCCATCTCGACCCCGGCGTCGGTCAGGTCGATCAGAACTATGGTATTGCCATCGGCGTCCGCTAGCGCCACGAAGGTGACATGGCCGGCGTCGTCGAACTTGACCACCACCTGCACCTGATGCTCGCCGCTCGGATTGGCTGGGGTCGGAGTTACCGGGATCCCGGTCGGAGAGGTGATCACCCCCACCGGAGTCGGAGTCGGTGTCGGCGCGACAGACTCGGTGAAGTACCCTGCATCCCATCCAGAGTAGTTCAAGCCAGACTCAACGGTGAACAGTTCGGTCCATCCTTGGTCGTTGCCTGAGGGGAACACGTCGCTGTCCTCAGCATCGCGCTCGTTCTGCTGCGCGTCCTTCTGCGTGAAGGAGTAATCGGACGGCTGCTCGAACTTGAGCTGGTAACTGCCGGGCTGGAGGCTGAACGAGTACGCCCCCTGGCTGTCGGTCATGGTGGTCTCAAGTAGTGCGGTGCGATCCGAGCCGTATAGTCGCACTTCAAGGTCCGGAAACGGACCCTCCCCTTCATCCTGAATGCCGTTGCGGTTTTCATCCATCCAGGCGTAGTCCCCGATCTTTGCCGAGGTGACCAACGCATTGCCGGTTCCGGGCTGGCAGGCGGTCAACAGCAACACCACCAGCGCAACGGCGCTCCAGCTGCTCTTCATCTCTCTCACTCGAAATCCTCTTTGGCGAACTGTGCGACTGTAAAGGATTCTGGGTGCCCATCTCAATAGGCGGCTGGTACGCGTGTGGCCTCCCCGGCCAGTTCAGGAGTGGCAGACCGGTGCACACACTCGTAACGGGAATGGCTATGCGCAGTTCAGTTGCGTGTGAGGTTTATGGGGCGAGTTCGAGGGCCGTGATTGTAGGCGATCGGCGGTTCAGGCGCTGTCTTTCACAAACGTGCCGTTGCGCAGCTCCACGAACGCCTGGCGGATTTCCTCTTCGGTGTTCATGACGAACGGACCGTAGGGCACGATCGGCTCGCCAAACGGCGCGCCGGCCATCAGCATGAATCTAGCCGGCGATTCCGGACCAGCTTGCGCTCGGAACTGGTCGCCATCGCCGAACACCAGCATCTTCACCCCCGAGACTCCCTGGCCGGCAAACTCGGCCTGACCTTCGAACAGATAGCTGATCAAGGTATGGCGCGGCGGGACCGGGAGCTCAAACTGCGCCCCAGGTGCAAGCCGCACGTCCATGTACAGCGGCTGGGCGGCGATCTCGGTCACCGGACCTCGAATGCCCTGGAACGTTCCGGCAACCACTCTCACCTGGGCCCCTTCGCGCTCAGCCGCCGGGATTTCATCGGAGTTGACCTCCTGGTAGCGAGGCCGCCCCATCTTTTCCGCCGCTGGCAGATTCACCCACAGCTGGAATCCGTTCACCGTCCCCTCTGGCCCGCGACGCGGCATTTCCTCATGCATGATGCCGCGGCCGCTGGTCATCCACTGCACGTCTCCCGGACCGATCAGGCCGCTGTTACCCAGGCTGTCGCGGTGGCGAGTGCTGCCTTCCAGCATGTAAGTCACTGTCTCGATCCCGCGATGCGGATGCATGGGAAAGCCGACGATCGGACCTTCGATCGGATCGTTGAAGGCGAAGTGATCGAACAGCAGAAACGGGTCGAACCGATTCTCTCGACTGGGGCCAAATGAACGGCGCAGCAGCACGCCGGCGCCCTCCAGCACGTACTGAGGCTCGAGTTCTGACGCGATGTCACGGACGATGGCCATTGATAGCGATCTTACCAGCTTCAGCCTGGAATCACCCGGCGCCGCCCAGCCACTTCCCACAGAACCTGCACAACCTACCCCGACGGAAACTCCGGTGGTGACCGAAACGCCCCTACCAACCGCAACCTCGACCGATCCGCTGCTGGAGATTCTGTCGGCGGCGAACTGTCGCGGCGGGCCAGGGGTTCCGTACGCGGTCGAGCTACAAGTCAAGCGCGGTCGCATCCTGCCGATCATCGGCCAGAGCACCGCCTTTGGACCACTATGGTGGAAGGTCAGCGTCGATGGCGTTCAGTGCTGGATATGGAACGAACTCGGACAGCCCACCGGCCAAATCGATTCGGTTCCAACCGTCGCCGCGCCGCCGACAGCGAATGGGAGATCGGCCCATAGGCGAAAGAACGGTTCAGGCCGCGCACCAGGGCAGTGATTGAGATCAAGCGCTCCCAGTATCCGGGGGCGCTTGTTTATTCAGGTCAGAGGTAGAATGCCCCGATGGTGTCCAAAGAGCAGCACAATCTCGAGCGTTCCTCCCGCCGAATCGTCAGCTCGCTGTTCGTGGTTCAGAGCCTATCGACTGGCGCAGTGATTGCCCTTTCGACCGTGCTGTCGATCGTGGCCGCCGATTTGACTGGCAATCCCTCGCTGGCCGGGGTGCCATCGGCCGTGATCCAGCTGGCCAGCGCTGGCGCGGCATTGAGCTGGGGTCAGCTGTGGGATCGTTTGGGCCGCAATGCCGGAATGACCCTGGCGATGTTGATCGGACTGGCCGGAGTGTCGCTCTCGGCCTTCGCAGTCGAAGTTCAGGCGATCTGGATCCTGGGGATCGGAATCCTGTGCATCGGGGCGGCGCGGGCGGGAGCTCAGCTGTCGCGTTTCATCGCCGCCGAGGTCAGCCCGGCAGAGCGCCGGGGGCGTGCCATTTCGTTGGTGGTCTGGGGCGGCACGATCGGAGCGGTTGGCGGGCCGTTGCTGGTTAGCCCCAGCAGCCGCGTAGCAGTCGGGCTGGGCTGGAATGGGATGACCGGGCCGATCGCGGTAGCGGTGCCGCTGATGATTGGGGCGGTGGTGATCGCCTATCTCGGTTTGCGACCAGAGCCGCTGGAGCTCAGCCGCCAGATCGAGGCGAACGTTTTGGGGAGAGATGGGCCGCCCGCTCAGGCGCGTCCGCTGCAGGCCCTGATCCGGGTGCCGGGTGTGATCGTAGCGGTGTTGACCGTGCTGCTGTCGCAGGCGGTGATGATTATGGTGATGGGCATCACCTCGCTGCATATGCGGGATACCGGGCACTCCTTGGCGGACATCTCATTGGTCTTTTCGGCACACACCCTGGGGATGTTCGCCGTGGCCCCACTATCCGGGAGGCTGGCGGACCGTATCGGCCGCGCCCCGGTCATGGTAACCGGGGCGTTGCTGACGATACTTTCAGCCTTTGTCGCGCCTTCGTCTTCTTCGGTGGTCGCGCTGGTGGCCGGACTGTTCCTGCTGGGGTTAGGTTGGAACTTGTCCTTCGTGGCCGGGTCCGCCTTGCTCTCAGACCAGTTGACGCCGGCCGAACGGTCCCGCACGCAAGGGGCCAACGATCTGCTCATCGGGCTGGCCTCCGGGTTTGGCAGCCTCGGCAGCGGTGTGGTGTACGCATCTCTGGGCTATGGCACCGTCAATCTCATCGGAGCGTTCTTCATGGCAGGGTCCGCCGCGCTGTGCATCTGGTGGTTGACCGCCGGCGGCCGTCCAGCGCCTCTGACCGCCAGCGACTGAGGACCAATCCCCCGCTTACGCAAGCCGGCCGGCGCAAGTAGAATCGGCTCGGGTGCAGACGGCCAAATCAAAGTGAGCTCAGGCAGGAATCCGTACGCCATTCTGGGTGTCCCCACCTTCGCCACCCAGCAGGAGATCAGCGTCGCCTACCGCCGGTTGGCGCGCCAATACCATCCGGATGTCAGCCGGGATCTGGACGCCAGCCAACGCATGCAGGAAATCAACTGGGCCTACGGTGTGCTGGGCGACCCTGCATCACGTCAAGCCTTTGACGGCCTGCAACGGCGTGCTGGCGCCCGGGGTCCGAATGCGACCCACGGTTCGAGCGCGGGCACGGATTCGGAGCTCGAAGGGGTCGCCGTGATGGGCGGCACCGCCGATCGGGCGATCGTCGGCTCGCTGGTAGCGGTCGCACTGCTTGCCATCTCCTTGCTGGTCGGGCTGGAAACCATCAACCTGGGCGCTCCAATTGCATTGGCGGTCGGGTGCTGGATCGGATCGGTCCCCAACCCCCGGCTGAGCTCACAGCACGGTATGGTGATCGGCGTGTTGGTCGGTCTGTTCTCCGCCGCCAGCCTGAGCGCTTCGATAGCCGGATCGGGCAGCGGCAACGGACTGCTCACCGGTTTTTTATGCTGCGCCCCGTTCTCGTTGCTGATCGGCGGATCGCTTGGGGCAATGGCCGGCACGCTGGCCGGGTGGGTGCGGCGGGCGACCAGTCTGGTCAGGCCGGCGAGCTAGGTTCAAGGAGGCAGAATGGAAGCGATTGGTGGAGTGTTGTCGGCATTCGGGTTGGCGGCGAGCGCCGGATTGAATGCTTACGTTCCCTTGCTCATGGTCGCACTGGTTGCCCGGTTCACCGACTGGATTCAATTGGGCTCGGCCTGGGAGCCACTGACCAGCTGGCCGGTGATTGTGGTGATCGTGGGGCTGGGGGCAATCGAATTCTTCGCCGACAAACTCCCGGCGGTCAACCACCTCAACGACGTCATCCAGACCTTCATTCGGCCCACCGCCGGCGCAATCTTGTTCGCTGCCAGTACCAATGTGGTGACTGACATCCATCCGGTGCTGGCGATGATCGCTGGCCTGCTGGTTGCGGGGGGCGTGCATCTGGCCAAGAGCGCCGCAGTTCGGCCGATGGTGAGCCTCACCACTGGCGGAGCTGGAAACGTTCCGGCCAGCATCGCGGAAGACGTGGTCGCCAGCGTGCTTTCGATCCTGGCGATCATCGTTCCGATCGCGGTGGCAGCGCTGATCATCCTGCTCACCGCCTTTGTGATCTGGTGGCTGTGGCGCCGCTCGCGACGTTCGGCAGAAGTGGGCTAGAGGGCGGCCTTCATCGCTTGCGCCACGTGATGGGCCAGCGCCATGATACTGATCATCGGATTCACGCCGGTGGCGGTCGGCAAGGCACTGGCATCGGCCACGTATAAGCCGTCCAGTTCGTAACTCCTGCCCTCCGGATCCACCACTCCTAAGTCAGCGCTCCCAGCCATGCGGCAGCTGCTCATCTGATGGGCGCTGTACAGCGTCATGTCGTTTGGCACGTAGCCGCGCCTTCGCAGTTGGCCCAGATGGGCCTCAAGTCCGCCCTGCATGCCGGCTCGATACAGGCGCAGGTTGTTTGACGGACCACCGATGGTATGCGCCCCGGCGGCAGCCAGCAGCCGTACGATCTCAACCGCACCATGCATCAGGTGCTCTCGATCGTAGCTCGAGAGAGAGTATTTCAAGACCGGCTGCCCCTGCCGGTCGATCGTCACCTGCCCGCCGTCCCGATCTCGCACCAACGCGAAGAAAAAGGCGGTGTTGGCCGCTTGCATCATCATGTCGCGATGGCTATGCGCATCATGCCACGGCGTGCCAAGCGCGATCAATCCGAGATGTGCCGGCGGCACTTCGACCGCAAAGCCGTACCCATGATCCAGGTCCATGAACTGGTCCATCGCCACGCA